>CAYQKZ010000025.1:15578-20411 GCA_964418135.1 uncultured Desulfobacterales bacterium | reverse complement strand
TTTTGACTTCGGACGGTTTTGCAAGTGGAGACTTTATCGAAATTAAAATACTGCTACCCGTCACTACACCGGTATGGATCATTCTGTATGGCCGGGTGTTTCATATAGGAATCGTTACCTCCGATCAGAATGAAATAGGGATACAATTCCTGGAAATGCCGGATGACGTAAAACAGATCATGGGATATTACCTAATGAACCGTCAGCGGGAAATTGTTCGAAAACTCAGACAACGATCAACATATTTTAACGCGTGATCTGTGACATGGTATTTATCTTTGCATTACATCAGGCTGTTCAATTTTCTGTAACCCATCATGCCACAGGGGTGAAAATATGGCATGATGGCAGGTTGAATTGCTTCTCCGCCCCACTTATCAGAACAGGATATATCGACCCATGCTTGTTGCAATCGGGATTGTTGTCGTAATAGTGTCCATCGGAGTGGGGTATGTGATGGAACATGGCCATTTCAGTGTGTTATTTCAGCCAGCGGAACTTGTCATTATCGGCGGAGCGGCTCTGGGTACATTTATCATCGGTTCATCCAAAAAAACGATCTCTTTGACAATCAAATCGCTGACCGGAATATTCGGTGCGCATGAGTTGGACAAAAAATCCTATATCGAACTGCTGTTGCTGTTGAATGAAATTTTTTTCAAAGTCAAACGGGAAGGATTTCTGGCCATTGAATCGGATATCGATCATCCGGAAGAGAGCGAGGTCTTCAAAAAATATCACTCTGTCATATCCAGTGCATCGACCGTGAATTTTATTTGCGATAATTTCCGAACCATCGTGTCATCCAACATGACGCCGCATGAATTGGAATCATTGATGGAAATCGATATGGCGGCTCAAGAACATGATGCGATGCTTCCTTCTGCCGCCCTGACAAAAGTATCGGATGGGTTGCCTGCCCTGGGAATTGTTGCGGCGGTTCTGGGTGTGGTTTTGACCATGGGGAAGATCAGTGAACCTCCGGAAGTTCTGGGGCATAGTATCGGTGCTGCCCTGGTGGGGACTTTCCTGGGAATTTTGGCCAGTTATGGTTTTGTGGGGCCTGTTGCAACCAATATCGAGGGTAAGGCCAAGGAACATGAGGCTTATCTGAACGTCATTAAAACGGCGATTCTAGCGATGGCCAGTGGTGCCGCTCCCCAGTCGGCCGTCGAGTCTGCCCGACGAGCCATTCCGCTTGCAGATCGGCCGGGCTTTGAAGAACTCAATGAGGAGATCAAGAATTGGAAGGGCAACCAGTAATCATCAAGAAGGTCGCCAAAAAAGGGCATGGTGGTGGGCACGGAGGAGCTTGGAAGGTGGCGTATGCAGATTTTGTCACTGCCATGATGGCTTTTTTTTTGTTGATGTGGCTGCTGGCCATGGTTTCTCCTGAAAAACGGGCCGGCGTTTCATATTATTTCAAACATTTCAATGTTTTTGATAAAAGCGGGTTGTCTTTTGTTGAAACCAAGGTAAATCCTAAAGTCAATTTGATGGATGATCAGGCGCTGGGAAAACCAGAGCTGTCACTTCAGATTGACGGAGGGGATGAGGAAGAAAAAGCGCAGAAAAGCGCCGAGATATTGAGCGAAAAGCTGAAAAAAGAGATTGAGGTTAAACTTTCCGATTTCAAAGACCAGATCATTATCGATACATTTGAGGGGGCTGTTCGGGTCGAGATTCTGGATAAGGAAACCGGAACCATGTTTGCGCTGGGCAGCGCCGAAATATCGGCAAACGGTAAGCGAATTCTGAAAACCATTGCGCCGGCCATCATTGCCAGCAACCGTAAGATTGCTATTGAAGGGCATACGGATGCAGTGGTCTATGCGGCTCCTCAAAAATACAGCAATTGGGAACTGTCTACCGAACGAGCTTCTATTGCCCGAAAAGAGTTGGAACGGGCCGGACTGCCGCCCGAGATGCTGATTCGGGTAACCGGTTATGCGGCAACCGAGCCCCTTATCAAGACCAATGTTTATGATCCAAGAAATCGCAGAATCAGTATTCTGATGTTTTATCAATACAAGGAAAAAACTCCAGAGGCGGGAAATGACTTGAAGGGAAAGATCAAAATTATCAGATGAGGAGGTTGTCTTATGCGGATTACACAAAAAATGATAGCCAACCAGGTCAATACCAATTTATCGAGAAATGTTGAAAAACTTCTGAATACCCAGAGTCATATTTCTTCCGGGAAACGGATCATGGAAGCATCGGATGATCCGGTTGGCATTGCTATTTCCCTGAATTATCACAAATCGCTCGATTCTATGGATCAATATATCAGAAACATATCGAATGCACGTTCCGGTCTGGAGGGAGGAGAATCTGTATTGGGGGATTTCAATGAAGAACTGAATCGGGCTAAAGAGATTGCGATTGCACAGGTTACAGGAACTGCCAGCCCGGAAACCCGTAACGTCGCAGCCGAGGAAGTCAGGAAGATTCGGGATCAACTGATTCAATTAGCCAATACCAAGCAGGGAGACCGATATATGTTCGGGGGCCTGAAAACGACTGAGTCCCCCTTCGATACTGATATCGATAGTCCTTTGTGGAGTCCGGCATTTCGTGGAAATGAGGGAGAAGTATCTGTGATGATCGGTGATGGACTTCCGATGGATATTTCTGTCAGCGGAAAACAGGCCTTCGATAGCGGTGTGAATCCGGTTGAGGTTTTAACGAATCTCATCAATGGCCTAGAGGCCAATGACCAGACCCTCATTTCCGATCAACTGGATCCATTGGATCAAGCACAATTACAGATCACCAATGAACGTGCCAGTGCCGGAGCACGGTTAAACCGGCTGGATTCAACTGAATCCCATTGGCAAAATTATAAAGTGAATTTTTCTCAGATGCTATCGGATGTCGAAGACATAGATTTGACGCAGGCCGTCACAGATTTGACAGTTCAGCAATCCGCCTATCAGGCATCTTTGAATTCAGCCTCTAAAATCATTCAGCCGAGTCTTATGGATTATCTGAGGTAGTCCGATGAATAAAATCTTCTGGATTGTCGTGGGGCTGTTTTTGATCTACGTTGGTCCTGTTTGGGGGGTCAGTGGTGATGACATCAATCGTCTCACCAAGGCAGGCTTGAGCGGAGACACGATTCAGTTGATCATCAAAGAAAAAGTTGTTGAAACCTGCGCTTTTACCATTGATGAACTGATCAATCTCAAGACCAAGGCCAAACTGTCGGACAAGACGATACAGGTACTCATTTCCGAGGGATCTTTTCTCAAAGACCGATCGCCGGTGGTCCACGGACAGGATATGAAGCCGCTCAGCCTGACTTCGGTTGACGATATCATCAAACTGAAACAGGCAGGTATCAGTGATGATGTGATTCAGGCCATCATTATTACCGGATCGGGTTCTCAAAATGAATCGGACAGGGATAAGGCGTGGCAGATGTTGAACAATATGGGAATTGTTGTCGATTCACGAAAATAACCATGCATGATACTTCACAAGCACTAACACCGGCCAATTACTTTCTGGAACCCGGTTTTGTGGTTATGCCTTCAGGGCCGACGGTAATTTCTGCAGTTTTGGGATCAGGCGTTTCGATTTGTCTTTTTGATCGAAAGCGCAAAGTAGGCGGAATGAACAGTTTTCAATTACCGCTGATTCGTGAAAAAGGAAAAACAACGACCCGTTATGGCAATGTGGCTGTTTGGACATTGATTCGCATGATGTTGGAAGATGGTTCCAAAATCAAGAATCTAGAAGCTCAGATTGTTGGAGGTGCTCATAATCCGGAATTATCGAGCCAGAATATGGGACAGGAAAATATTAGAATTGCCCGCAAGATACTGTTTAGAGAAAAAATTGTCGTAACATCCGAGGATACAGGTGGAAGCAAAGGCCGAAAAGTTGTCTTTTCGACCCATACCAATGAAATTGCTATTTTGAAGGTTGAAAAACTTCGTAAATCAGACTGGTATCCATATGAGGACGACAGAAATTCATGATTTCCCCTGTTTGTCAACATTGCATGCATTACCATATTACCTGGGACAAAAATCAACCTCACGGATGCAAGGCATTTGGATTCAAAAGTCGGGAAATTCCCAGCAGAGTCGTAGAAAGGAATTCATCCGGTCAACCCTGCCGGATGTTTGTCAGCAAGGACAAACATCAACCATCTTCAGTACGCTGATTGCCATCAGCGAATAATTTCTCTGTGTGATCTCCCCGATCGGTATTGGATCAGAGAAATTTCCCCATCGTTTTTCCGCTATGATGTTTCGCGTGTAGAACCCAGAAAATATCATCCCCTGTTGATTCGTACAGCAGTTGACGACAAATCATGGTTGTTTTTCTGTCGTAATATACTGTATTTACAGAACTATCCTTGGAAAAGGCATCCGTTTTTACTGGATGACTCTGATATAGAAAAAAACCGGGATCATGTTGGTTTTCATCAAGACCTCCATGCCTTTTTGAAAACCATACATTCAGGTTGGATCATCCGATCTGCATGTATGGTTAATTACGGAAAAAAAGTAATTTCAGCATGAAAAAAGTGGTCAGGAATCACTTAATGTGATCAAATCCTGCGTACTCAAGACCTTGTCGATATCCAGAAGAATTTTGACACTGCTTCCCATTTTTGCCATTCCCAGAATATAGTCGGTGTTGACTCGGGTTCCGAAAGCGGGTGTGTTTTCAATATCTTCTGATTTGATATTCAGAACCTCGGAAACAGCATCCACCACAATGCCGATTTTGACGGCGCCGGATTGTCCGGAGATTTCCACCACAATAATACAGGTTCTTTCGGTATAACCGATTGCAGGTATTTCGAATTTCAAACGC
>CAYQKZ010000025.1:1696-15568 GCA_964418135.1 uncultured Desulfobacterales bacterium | reverse complement strand
AACCGTTCCTCGCAGATTGGTCTCTCCTTTGACAATGGAAGGGTTCTGAGGGACAGACGTGATTGGCATCATTCCAATGATTTCCTTGATTTTAAGGATTCCGATGCCATATTCTTCGCCGGCCAGCGAAAAAGTCAGGTATTTGCCATCCCGACTGGTCAGGGTTGATATGATTCCATCCAGTGATTTTGTAGTTTCTAATTCCATGCAAGATTCTCCCAACTCGGATTTACATTTTTGGATATGTCATCAGGAGTACATAAAAAACTTTGTCCCAATACTTGGGTACTGTCGCTTAGTATCCAGAATATTCCGTAACTGCATCAAGATTGTCTGAATGTCAAACGGTTTGTTGATAAAAGCACCTGAGAAATCGTAAATGCCGCTACCGATCGAAACAAGTAAATGGAGAGGTGCTGAATGAATATCGAAATCGATGGTGTCATGATATGAATAGCAGTTTTACAAATAACTATTCAACATGTTTGAATAGTTAATCGGAAGCCGGAAGAAAAACTTGAGAGAATTTCATCGGAACTTACATGATCAATATAATCATGCAGAGTCCTTGCACCTGATTTCTGAATGGGGTTGCTTTGAAAATCTATATATTATAGTAATGATAACTTATGGGACTTGATAGATGAGGGTGTATGGATAGTCATATTCAGGAATTCATAAATCCGCCGGATGTATCGGAAAGACAGTGTCAGGACAGATGCTGTATTTACAGCGGCGATTGTCTTTCATCCATGATGGATGGAACCCCCATTCCGATTTTTGTCATCAACGCAGATCATCGTGTGGTGATTTGGAATCGAGCCTGTGAAGTTTTAACCGGAGTCCAGAAAAAAACGGTATTGAATCAACCCGCGGATTCCAGGATATTTTACAAAGGGCAATGCCGTCCCCTTCTTCTTGATCTGGTTTTGGACGGCGATGA
Organism: uncultured Desulfobacterales bacterium; assembly: GCA_964418135.1. Taxonomy (GTDB): domain Bacteria; phylum Desulfobacterota; class Desulfobacteria; order Desulfobacterales; family Desulfatirhabdiaceae; genus RAAP-1. Next base: position 14,625 of record CAYQKZ010000025.1, on the reverse strand, counting down.
AATCGCTATACGAAAGTGGTATGATAATAAAAATCTTTCCAGGTTCGATAATATTCCTGAAGCGTATGAAGCGTCGGATGAGCTGGTAATAAAGGGAGTAAAGCGAAATATTTATTTTGTTGCTGCAGCGATTCGAGATTCTGCCGGAAAAGTTGTTGGAGCAATGGAAACGATTCAAGATATTACGGATCGGAGTCAGTTGTTAAATCAATTGTACCAGGCACAAAAATTGGAAGCACTGGGAACTCTGATAGCTGGGGTGGCGCATGAAATCAATAATCCGATCAATCTGATCATGTACAATATCCCACTTCTGGAAAAAATCTGGCAGGATGTCCTTCCCGTTCTAAATGATCAGGCTGTTTGTACGCCTCACAGAAAGTACGGAGGGTTACAACACGAATTTATCAACCACCATTTGATGCAATTGATTTCAGATATGGAAATGGCTGCAAAACGGGTGGTAACAATCGTGGCCAGCCTGAAAAGCTTTTCAAGAATTTCTGCCCAATCCGAGAAAATTCCGATTCAGATCAATGATGCAATCGAAAATGCATTACGGCTTTCCCAGTCCACATTCAGAAAACTGAATGTGAAAATCGATTTGGATTTAGAAGAGGGTCTTCCTGTCATATTGGGAAATATGCAGAATATCGAACAGGTCATCCTGAATTTGATTATCAATGCGGCAGAGTCCATTGAACATAATTGTGGGAATATCCGGATTGTCACGCGACTGCAGACAAGAGACGGTGATATCCGAATATCGGTATCGGATAATGGGAAAGGTGTGAATCCAGCCATTGCAGGAAAGCTCTTTGATCCCTTCATTACCGATAAACAGGAAAAAGGGGGAACAGGACTCGGCCTTTCTGTTTCTTATAATCTCATTAAAGCCCATGAGGGAAGTATCACTTTTGAGAGTTCTCAAGCAGACGGAACTACATTCCATATTCTATTACCGTCGGTATTGAAATGTAATCCATCACGTATCCTGGTTGTGGATGATGATACGTCAATCCGGACGATGCTGCGGGAAGTTTTGATTCAGCGGCGGTCCTATATCGTCGAAGAGGCGTCAAATGGTATTGAGGCGTGTATCCGTCTGGGATCTCACCGTCCTGATCTTCTGGTTATGGATTTGTTCATGCCTGAAATGAATGGATTTGAGGTCTGCAGAGTGATTAAAAATGATCCAGTCCTATCGGAAATGAAAATCATGATGATTACCGGACATGAAGGCCATCCGCTGCTCGGAGAAATTTCCGATTTAGGCTTCATCGATATTCTCTATAAACCGTTTAAACTGGAAGAATTTGTTAGAAGAGTTGATAAAATTCTGATGAACAGGGAAGACGATGCTTATCAGTTTTCTGTACATAAGCGATTGTCATAAATGAGGTATGATGGACTCCGTTTCTGAAAAGTCTCCCATTTTAGTTGTCGATGATGATCCCGGACTTCTCTTGAGCATCAAGGCCACCTTGCTCAGTGCCGATTTGCCGGAGCCGGATACCATATCGGACAGTAGACTCGTTCTGGATAGAGTTCGTAGAAATGCATATAAAATAATTCTTCTGGATTTGCAGATGCCGCATGTCAATGGCATGGAACTTCTCGGTATCATCAAAAAAGAATTTCCGGAAACGATCTGTTTGATTGTTACCGCTACCGATGAAGTGTCGACGGCTATTCAGGCTATTAGACTGGGAGCATATGATTATCTGATAAAACCGGTCAATGGCGAAAAACTGGTGGCGATTTTACAACGGGCGCTGAAACGGTACGATCTCCGCAAGGAAGTTGCCAATTTTGATGGAAAGCATTCTTTTTCAAATCTGGCCAATCCCCGCGCTTTCGATGAAATCGTCGCAGAAGATGATTTGATGGCGCTGGTTTTTTATCAGATCGAGGCGGTTGCGCCGACAGATTACAGTGTGGTGATAACGGGCGAGTCGGGTACAGGTAAAGAACTGATGGCCCGTATGATTCATAAATTGAGCAGCCGTGCTGCCGAACCTTTTATTGCGGTCAACATGGCTGCTATTACTCAGTCCCTCTTTGAAGACGAGTTCTTCGGCCATGCCAAAGGTGCCTATACCCATGCTGTCAGCGATAAAAAAGGTTTTTTTGAAGCAGCGCACGGCGGAACACTGTTTCTGGATGAGATTACCGAACTAGCCCCACCGTTGCAGGGCAAGCTGCTTAGAGTCATTCAGGAAAAAGAATTTTACCGATTGGGCAGTACGAGCAGTAAAAACATTGATGTGCGAATCCTGGCCGCAACCAATCGGGACATTCTGGACGAGGTAAAGAAGGAACGTTTCAGAGCGGATCTGTTTTATCGGTTGAGTATGTACACGATTAAGATTCCACCGCTCAGAGAACGAAAAAAAGACATTCTTCCTCTTGCCCGGTATTTCATTCAAAAATATGGAAACACGAAGGCCAACCCAATAGAATTTCTTTCTCCCGAATTGGAAAAATATCTCATGGAATATTCTTTCCCTGGGAATATCCGGGAACTGGAAAATATGATGGCATCGGCAGTCCTCCAGGAAAGTTCTCAGATGCTGACACTTTCATCGGTTCAAAATCTGCTTGCCGACAATCAAGTATTAACAGATAAAAGTAACGGACTCATTACACTCGAAGAACTGGAGAAGCAGCATATTCTTCGGGTACTTCAGGAAACCGGAGGAAACCGAAAAAATGCCGCTTTAATTCTAGGAATCAATACGGCAACTGTTTATAGAAAGATTGAAAAATATCGGATTTCAGATAAGCGATTTCGTGATGATGCGTTGCCGAAAACAGAAGGGTGAGGGTTTCATGCTTTTTGAAATATCATCAACATGTTCAGATGAGTATCGATCAATAAAACGAAGGATTTGATAAGATAGTGATGGAATTTGAAGATTTCAGAAGTAATACAAAAATTCATGCGCTTCTTGCACATGTTAAAAATAGTAAATCTCTGATCCGAATGAAGCTGTTGGGAACAGATTTCGAGCAGCAGACTATTGTCGATGAAATCCGAAAAAAAGATAAAACAACGTATGTATTGATTGAGTGTCCTAAAGGGTTTGTCGATTTAGTGGGTGGATCATCCCGTCAGATTCAATGTGAGTTTATCGGAGCTGATAAATTGTCTTATCTTTTCAATGCGGATATTGCACAAATCTATCAAAACAGTATCTGGGCAGTGTTCCCGAATCTTGTCCGGCGTAGACAACTTCGGCGCAATTTTCGCGTGAATGCACCATCCGGTACGCAAATGTTTTTTAAGAAGAATGAGATGCTGTTGAAAAATCAAGTGATCAATTTAAGCCTTGGCGGCTCTTTCGGAGCATTGGTCAGTATTGAGGATTTGGTGAATAAGACACCGAATTTATCCGTCGGGGAGAATATAACCGACATCGAGGTGATCTTCCGATCAAAAAACTCCGAGCAACGAGTAACCATTCGTAAGGCGATTATCGTCCGTTTTGAAGAGGATAAATTGTCCGGTTGTCATACTTGTGCCGTTCATTTTATCGATATGGACAAATCCGAAGAGAAGGCGCTGACAGAACTGATTTATGTAATCCAGCGGGAATACCTGCAAAAAAGAACTTCCTCTATCTGATTCACATCCCATGCCGGAATTGGACAAAACGCAGAATGAAAATGATCATTATTGTATAAAGTCTTTACGCGGAAGAATTGGACAAAAAATTAAGCCATCAACAACCGTTCCATTTCAATCAATATGTCTTTGCTTCTCACCCTGGTCTTGCCCTGCATGCTGCATAAGGCGGAAGCTCCATCAACCAGTGAAATGGCCTTACCTGGAAGATACTCACCGACAATATGTTTTTTGCTCATCATTACCGCTGTGGCCAATGCATCATCGTCTACACGTAACCGGTGGTGATTTTCAAAACAATTGACAATCCCCCTCAGAATGGCAAGAGACTGTTCGGCTGTTGGCTCATGAACGACAATCTTTTTGAATCGTCTCAACAATGCCGGATCTTTGGCGAAGGAATCGACGCCTGCGGGAGTTGTCGCACCGATACAGGGAAATTCTCCGCGGGCGAGTACCGGTTTTAAAATATCAGCGGGACCCATGCCGCCTTCTGTTGAACCGGCTTCCATCAATGTGTGAATCTCATCGATAAAAACGATAATCTTGTCTTTCTTGTAAAGTACTTCCTCCATCAATTTTTCAAGCCGGTCTTCCAGATCTCCACGATAGCGGGTTCCTGCGATGAGACTGTTTAGTGAAAGTGAATACAAAGCCTTTCCCTGAAGACCGGGGGGTACCTTTCTCTCATAGATCATTCTGGCAAGGCCTTCAACGACTGCGGTCTTCCCGACACCCGGGGAACCGACAAGCAGCGGGTTGTTCGTCTCCATCTGGGACAATATCTGGAGCATCCGCTCGATCGACATATCCATGCCAATTACAGGTTTTGCATGCAAAAGAAAATCGGCATCTGTTAATAGCAGCCCGTAACGATCCAAATATCCATCTGTTTTTTTAGAAGAATTCGGGATTGATTGAATAAAAAAAGGTTGCAGCTCGGGCGGCAGCTCGTATGAACGGGGAACGAAGAAAAAAACGCCTTCATTACGGCCAGATAAGTTGCGGTATAATTCTTTGATCAGGGAACGGATTTCACCGACAATAGGGTTGATGGCATCTCTTTCACCGATATAGTGATGATAGTCTTCGAAAATATAGGAGATACGTTCCTGAGGTTTGCTGATGATAAATTTGATCACTTCCACGGGGTCGTTTAATCCGGAGACATTGAAACCGTCGAATAGCGGGTAGGCTTTGGAAAGGTGATTGACCATCAAGCCTCTGGCTTTGGACCAGACGATCGGAATATGCCCTTTGGCGCGAATCGAGGCGGAAAGAATCTCAATTTCTTCCAAAGGATTGTTGTATTGAATCAGCGACAAAGGCACGGATAGCATGGCTTCGGGTGCTTTGAAAGTTTTTTGCATTTGGACAGGCGGCCGGCCTGTTTCATTCTGAAAATAAAAACGGCTCGGTTCACGATTCATTAGATCATCATGATGGTGGTTATCTGTCTGATAAATATCCTGAAAGTGATAAAAAACAAAATCAAGGCAAGCATTTTTCTAATAACGACAGGACTGGTCAATTTTGAAAGTTCTACGCCGATTTTTGCTCCCAATATAGCACCTACTGCGACGGGCATCATATAGTCGAAATGAATATTGCCCAAAATCCCGAACATGATCATTCCCGCAAAAGAGGATACGCATAGAATGAAATGAGATGTACCCAATGCAATATGGACCGGAATCCGTAAAAAAAGAATCAGAAAAGGAACATGGATAATTCCGCCGCCGATACCGATCAGGTTGGAAAAAAAACCGATGATAAACGTGCCGATATAGCTCAATCCGATATTGGTAGAATAGGATATTTTATTTCCATCGATATCTTCGATGGTTACGCATCGGTTGTAGCGATATTCAGGGAGGACGTTGATCTGCGAGTTGGTAAAAAACAGATAACAGGAGATCGTGAATAACAACAGGGTAAATGCGATAAGAAACCAGGAACTGTTATATTGCTGAACGATCAGCGGTCCTAAAATCGCTCCGGGGATAACGATCAAAGAGAGCTTTTTTGCCAGATCGATATCGATGCATTTTTGATGATAGTACATAAATGAACCAGCGGTTGTATTGAAAAAAATAATACCTATCGATGTACCGATCGCATCCTGGACGGAGAAACCACAAACAAGCATTAAAAATGGTACATGAATAAATCCTCCGCCGACGCCTACCATAGTTCCGACAGTTCCGACGACCAAACCGAACAGAATCAGGATGGCCGATCGAACGAAAAATCCAAATTGCAAAAAACTTGGAATTTGCTTCGGAACGTTCATTGCAACGGTAATAGGCGCTGTTGCAACTTTATCATTTGTCAGAATGTGACAATCGCTGCAACCCTCCAATGGAAGATGCGGCAGGGTTGCTTGAACGGTGACAACACTTTTGGCCGAAATCACATGACATTCTCTGCAATCTGAAAACTGCCTGTGAATTTGATCGTCCGGAATTTTCGTGGTGATATCGATCGGCTCTTTGGGATTGGCAGCGGGAAGCGGGGCCGTAGCTGCAGCAAGCACGGCCCCTGTTGTTTGCGAGAAAAAATGTTTTGCCCGGTTTATCGGAATGCCGAAGCCAATCCCGGTATAGGTGCCGTCCGGCGCATAAATAGCGGTTCCAACACCGATGACCCTGCCGAATATATTGACGATCGGTCCTCCGCTGTTGCCTTCGTTGATTACAGCATCGGTTTGGATCATATCCTTGTATGTCAACCCTTGTATCACGATCTCTCTGTGCAAATCGCTGACAATTCCAAACGTAACGCTATGTTTAAACCCAAAGGGGCTTCCGACGCATATCACCAGGTTGCCGACTTTCAATTGATCGGAATTGTCCAGCGGTGCAGGCTTGAATAAATCATTGCTTTCAATTTTTAAGAGTGCCAGATCCAAAGACTCGTCGGTATTCACAAGTGTAGCCGAAATGTCGTTCGGACCAATCCGCCATTGAGATGCCGTAATGTTTTGTGCATTTTCAACCACATGCAGATTGGTTAAAACATAGCCTTTTTCGTCAACGATAAAGCCTGAGCCGATACTCTCGTACAAAATACCTGTCTGGCTTTGTTTTTGAGCTTTGACGCTGACAACGGACTGCATCACATGAGCGGTTGCTTGATTTACATTTATTTGCAGTTGTTCCAGCGGTGTTGCAGGATAGGCAGAGAGAATGTCTTGGCAGAGTACATTCAGCAATACGATCAAAAGAATACGAGATATCATGATGATTAATTCACCTTGTTTAACTTGGTGATTTTAACTTAAATCGTTGTGGTTATCCATCATTTTGATTTCCACTCTTCGGTTTTTTGCTCGACCTTCAGGGCTATCGTTCGATGAGACAGGACGCACCGGGCCGATGCCGATGATACTGAGCTGTCTGGCATCTACGCCGGCTTTGATTAAAATGCCGGCTACAGTTGCGCCGCGGTCTATGGATAACTCCATGTTGTTGCTGAATTTATCAAAAATAGTCCAACGCAGAGGCTTGTCGTCGGAATGCCCTTCGATACGAATCGGGATATCCGGTTTTTTTTTGATTTTTTCAGCGATCGTTTTAATATTTTCAATAAATTTTTCAGAGATTCTGGTTTCACCCGAATCAAAATAGACTTCGGTAAGAATTTTAAAATGTCGATCTTCCGGAAGAAATGACCTGGCCTTTTCAATCTCTAATTGTTTGCGCTGGTTTTCCAGATCGACCACTTTCTTGCGTAATGAATCCATCTCTTCATGCCAGGCAATTCGGCCATTAGGCTGTTCATTCAATGCTTTTTCCAGCCTGTCAAGCCGATCGGTCAATCCAGAGACCCCCGTCTCCAAGTGATGATCTCCCGATTCTGCAGCAACTACCTGGATGCCGGCTTTTTTGCTGATAATATCCACTTCCTGATAAATTTCATCCAGTCTTGCAGCCATTTGTTTCTGACTCTGGTTGATTGCATCAAAAAGCTGGGTTCTGTCCTCAAATCGGGTAACCAACGTTTCGAGTTGTCTATCGACATTTACCAGTCGGTTGGGATAGCTCCGGAAAAGAAAAAAGGAATATACCAGCAAGGCCAAGGCAAGTATCAGCACAACAGCCATCGCAACTTTCAATAACGGACGGTGGAACTGTTTTTTTAAATCATCCAATTGAACAGTTAGGGCTTCATTTACCTTGATCGCTGCACCGAGTTCTTTTTCCGCATCTATCTTACCCGTAAATGTGTTCTGATATTTGTTTTCAACAGCTATTTTCTCACGGGTGATTGCTTCGACCTTTTCCTCTGCAACTCTTTTTTCTCTTTGGAACGTTTCAGCCAAATTTTCGGCAGTATTCAAATTTATTTCAAGCGCTTGAATTTTGTCTTTCAGTACACTGCATTCGGTTGTCATTCGGGCTTCGAGAATCGCCAATTCGTTTAGAACAATAACCTTCTCATCCAATAAGCCCTGTTTCAGGTTTTCGATCTCTGCTTTTTCAGCCAAAACCAGATCGATGCGGGTTCTGGAATCATTTAGTTCTTTCTGCCTGATTTCCAGCAAATTTTGGATTTCGGCTAAATCGTTTTCAAGTATCTGAATTTGTTTAAGTAAAACTTCATGCTCCGCTGACGATGGGGAGACATCGACAACCTTATCGGTCGTTTCCGCTGTTTCTGGTTTTTCATTCAGGATGGTTTGTATCTGTTGTTCGAGTTCCGATTTTTCATTCAGGATGATTTGTATCCGTTGTTCGAGTTCTGTTTTTTCCTTTATAGCCTGTTGTGCCGCATTTTGAGCATCTACCTGTCCTGTATAAAACACTTCGGCCAGCCGAACGGCTTCGGCCAAATTATCCTGTAGCAACTGGAGTCTGGCAGAGATTGCTTCAGATTCTTCTTTATCGGACATAGCCTTGCAACTCCTTATTTTTTGCGATCATACAGTCAAAAAAATCGTCAGTAACATTGCGGGAATCTTCAGGAAGCGATGATGTTGTATCCGTAATGATTGTCCAAGCAAAACATACACGGATTGAGAGATAATATCATATTTTGAACAGAAAAAGTAACATCCAAATCATTGTTTTTTGGGAAGCAAGTTGCGAAATTTTTTATCATGGGAAAGCACTTCCAATATCTGGTCAACTTTTATTGAAATCAGCGACAGTTCTTTAGCCATATCATTGCTATCTTTTATAGTTGAAAGTGTTTCATTCTCTGTTTCAATTTGTGTTTTCAGCTCAATAGGCGCATGAAGCGAGACATCAGGCGATTCTTGTTGTTCAACGGTTGGTTTGGGCAGCAAGGTTTCTATGTGTGAAATCGTTTCAGAGATCTCGTTCAATCTTGTGAACACATGCAGCAATTTCTGTTCGAGATTTTCATTTTCTGTTTTATTTGCCTCCGGTTTGGTCGATGGCAAGGACACAGAAGGTGGATCGGCATGCGTGGGTTGGGTGGCGGCATTGGTCTGCGCCGACTGATCCGGACCATTTTGATGCAACAACGGTTTCTGACTCATGATGTCAATGAGATGATCCAGTTTTTCAGACAGCAGTTGAAATTTTTGATCGATTTCATGCATTGTTGATACTTCTTTTGGAATAGTCACGGTTGAACGGGGAACCGCTGTATCCGGCTGACCAGCAGGTTCCTTGTCGCTGATTGGAAATCGAACGGGATTGGTGGGCGGGTCAATATCTGTGATAGAAGACAATGGCTGGTTTTGATCCGCAATGTGATAGCCTTGTTGCAGCCCCTGTTTGATTGAAAGGCTGTGATTTGACCAGTTGGTGATGGTGCCAAGATTCGGAAGGCCCGCTTGGGTCAATAGGGAAAATCCCAAGACAGCGGCAGTTCCCAAGAAACACGCCAGGCTTAAAAATGCAAAGGAAGCCGTTTTTCTGGATAATATGCTTTTTATTTGCAAAAACAAAAAAATGAAAATTCCGGCTGGAATTGAAAATTCGAAAAAAATATAGGCGGGCTTCAAGAAAAAAGGCAGATGTGATAAAAGCGGTGTATCGATGATAGCTTCTTTGATCGGCAGATTGTTACGCAATCCTACAATGAAAGGAAAACAGCAATATAATAATATTATGAACACCGGAAAGATGACAAGGGGTCTGGCTTTGAGAAACAGCACCGACGCGTAAGTAACTATCGCCGTACTTACCAGAAAGATATACACCAACTTCGAATAGGATATCCCCATTATCGGAATCAGTTGATCGATCGGCGGCGATTTAATGAAATAAATCAAAAGGATCGGAATCCCAAGGCCCAACAGAAGAAGGCAGCCCAAGGCAAACAGAAGCGGCCAGGCTCCCTTTTCAGCAGGTTGATTTTCAAGGGCCTCGCCTTCGATGATGTGTTCTTTTTCATTCATTGCAGGTGTTTAGCTATCAGAAGGTGGATGTCTTGTCAATTGAATTCATATTCCACCTTTTTGCCAGGTTGTTTTTATATTGTTAAATATCATATGGTTGTAAAGGTTCGATAATCCGGAGGCGAAGCAGGATGCATCTTCCCATAATGAATCCAAGCTGAATGTTTACCTATACTGCGAACGGGCATAATCTGCAATTTCCTTATATTGGAGCGAAGTGATGCCGTGAAAAAATCAATGGCCAACCGTCAGCTCGATATCATCCTCGACTCTATCGCCGATGGGGTATTCACCATCGACTGCGATTTCAATATCACATATTTCAATCGTGCGGCTGAAAAAATTACGGGTGTTGCAAAAAGACTGGCCATCGGTCAGAAATGTTTCGATGTATTGCGTGCGAATATATGCCAGATTTCCTGCGCATTGAAAGCGACCATCGACGGCGGAGAATCGCGGATCAATCTGCCGGTCAATATTCTGAACAGCGAAGGAAAGACTATTCCCATCAGCATCAGTACATCCGTGCTTCGCGATGATAGCGGGAACGTTGCCGGCGGGGTGGAGACGTTCAGAGATTTGTCCACCCTCGAAACCTTGCGTAAGGCTCTGAGATATTCCGGCCGGATGCGATATCATTTTGCCGATATCATCAGTAAAAACTATGAGATACATCAGATATTGAACATTCTGCCGGATGTAGCGGTCAGCAACAGCACGGTGCTGATCGAAGGGCCCAGCGGTTCGGGCAAGGAGCTGTTTGCCAAGGCCATTCACAAATCGAGCCACTGCAACGGTGCGTATGTGGCCGTCAACTGTGCCGCGATGCCGGACAGCCTGCTCGAATCCGAACTTTTCGGCTATATGAAAGGCGCTTTTTCTGATGCCAGGTCGGATAAACCCGGCCGATTCGCCCGGGCAGAGGGCGGAACACTTTTTCTCGATGAAATCGGCGATATCTCTCCTGCGCTGCAGGCCAAGCTGCTCCGGGTGATCCAGGAGAAGGAATTTGAACCATTGGGCGCTACCGCCGTACAGAAAGCGAATGTGCGGATCATTGCCGCCACCAACAAAAACCTCGACGATCTTGTGAAACAGGGAATTTTTCGGGGTGATCTCTTCTATCGATTGAATGTCGTCAGGATTTCTCTCCCACCACTGTCCCGCAGGCGGGAAGATATCCCCGTGTTGATCGAGCATTTCATCAGCAAGTTCAATGCCATCAAAGGCAAAGATATCGAAGGGGTGTCAGATGACACCCTCGATATATTGATGATTCACGATTTTCCGGGCAATATTCGAGAGTTGGAGAATATCATCGAATATGCCTTCGTTCTGTGTCGCAGCCGGCTGATCGAGGTCCGGCATCTCCCGCGGGAGCTTCAGCATTGTGCCGCCTGCCGAACGCATCAAACAGCGTCGACCGGAATACCCTCTTGTCCCCCGCCTTTTGAGGCGGCAGAAGCCGCAGTGATTTTGGATGCCTTGCGAAAAAACGGTGGGAGCCGTATCAAAACCGCAATGGATCTTGGAATCGATAAAACGACCCTTTGGAGAAAAATGAAAAAATTCGGGATTGTGTATCGATAAATTAAAAGCGGACGTTGCCGAGATCGTTACTGTATCAATCCTGCTGATTGCATTATTGCAAATAATTGCAGACAATAGATTGCATCATTGCAAAGATTGAATGCCAGTCTGTTTTTCGTATGGATATAACTATCCAATAAAATAAGGTTATTTGATATAGCATGACCGATGGCCTGGTAATTGCTTTTATGCATATCACGCAGGGGGTGTATGATGAAAATAGCCATTCCAGTTTTTAACTCCCGTATTTCTCCGCGATTCGATTGTGCTCAAGAGATGCTTCTGGTCGATGTCGCAGATGGCAAGATCGTGGCGCAGTGGAAGATTTCGATCGAAGGGCTGTCCTCTATCGAAAAAAATAGAACGATGCTCGATCTCGGTGTCGATACCTTGATTTGCGGCGGTATTGACCATCATTCCATGCAATGGTTGAAATATCACGATCTGCTGGTTTATGCATGGCTGACCGGAGATGTTCAGGACATGTTGACCTGCTTTTTAACGGGTGGACTGACAACGCGCCCTATTTCGGAAACAGCAGAGCGGTGGTGCAATCGTCGCCGGTTCAAAGGGAGTAAACAAAGTATCAATAGCGGAAGGAGGTAATGAAAATGCCAAATGGAGATCGAACAGGGCCCATGGGGTATGGGCAAATGTCAGGGCGAACGTCGGGATTTTGCAAGGGCGATCAGAACGCATATGCAGCCGGTGGTCAGGGAATTGGCTGTGGATCGGGCCGACGGAATCGATTCGGAGGACGCGGCAGGGGCCAATGTCGCCAGGCCGGATGGACTGGTGACGAATATTCGTCAATACCGCAAAACGAACAGGATTTCCTGACTCAGCGGAAAGAAGAACTTCAGAATCAGTTGAACGCTATTTCGGAAAGGTTGAATACTTTTGCCGCACAAGCAGTCAAGGAAGGATAAATACCATATCTTCCCTTCCCCATCAGTGGGGGAGGGCAGGGGGGGCGAAACTATTTTTCTGAATGTCTGTAACAAATAAGGAGACGGCAAAATGAAAAAAGAAGTGATGCAAAGGCTCGGCGATATGGCAGGAGAAATCGCGAGAGGGTACGCCGAAAGACCTGTTCAGCAAGAACAGCTATCCGGCGGCATGTCGCGAAATATATCGGATTTGATCATAAACCAGATCATCAAAGCCCTGAGCGGTGCTGGAATAGGCGGTGGTGGCGGGCGGGGAGGTGGCAAAGGCGGAAAGGGCTGTGGTGGCGGAACGTGTAGATAAGGAGGTATCCCATGTCAAGCAAAAAAAAATACATCATGGAGGGCGTGTCGGCCCTATTGCTCCCATTGGTGAAAGGTATTGTATCTA
>CAYQKZ010000025.1:0-1686 GCA_964418135.1 uncultured Desulfobacterales bacterium | reverse complement strand
GGATTTCCTGGCTCAGCGGAAAGAAGAACTTCAGAATCAGTTGAACGCCGTTACAGAAAGGTTGAATGCGTTTGCTACACAAGCGGGCAAGGAAGAATAGTTACTCCGAACTGGCGTAAGTGTCTGGCATGTTAAGCACTTACGCCCCTTGATGGCAGTGGATGTGGTTCATGTAGAAAATGCTTTTTTCTCTGGAATGTGCAGATAGGGAGGTGTCTCATGTCAAGCAAAAAAAAATACATTATGGAGGGCGTGTCTGCCCTTTTGCTCCCATTGGTGATAGGTATTGTATCCAAATTGATAAACCGATACATCGATAAGTATGCAGGTGATGCTCCGGAAGGGGAAACGGAATCGTTCACCCGCATGCGCAAGGTGTAAATCGTGTTGTCATTGTTGATGAACTCGGTAATGTAGCCCATGAGCGTGAAAACCAAAAAAAAATCAAAACCAGGAGTTCCCATGGGAGACATGAAAGATTTGACGAAAGAAATCCTGCCGAAAATGGGCATTGCTTTTATCACTGCCGCGGCAATAAACCTGTTGTCCAGGGAGACGATAAAATCCGCCATCCGGGGGAGGGTCAGAAAATTGCTCACCGGCAGCGCGGAAAAGCCTTATAGAGAAGTTCAGCCTGTCGAAGAATATGCAGACAAGATCATGTCGGTGCTGGAGCAAAACCGGTTGTTTCCACAGTGCGTCGGTATCGACGGTCCTCCTGGGAGCGGAAAAAGCACGCTGGGCAGAAGTCTGGCCAGACGGATGGGGCTTGAATGGCGGACGCTGTATCTATCGGAGATAAAAAAGCCATATTCTTTTAAAACAGGCTTTATCTATGAGAATATACGCCTTTTTAGAACACAGAATATCGAAAACTTTGAAGTGATCATTTATATAGACTGTCCGGTAGAGGAGGCTCAGCAGCGGGTGATCAACAGAGACCGGAATGCGGCGCTCATCGACTATGTTGATTTTCAGAAGCTGAAAAAAGTGGGGGATGCGGCATTTGCGGCGGCCGATGGTGAGGCGATCATTATTCCGATGAGCCCGATCAGAATGAAAATACGACCCCGGTATGGCTTCCGGGATATCGAGAATCTCAGGACGAAACTGTCGTCAACAGGGCTGGATGTTGAACGGTTTCCAAAGGAAGAACTGCTGATGATCGACTGTTTTGGCCAAAGGACTTTCTGGCCACAAAGCGGCATTTTCCCCTATGTCAATCTGGGGGCATATAATCGTGAGATTCTATCTGCGGTACAGGTGGCGCTTCGGTCGGCAACGGCCATAAAGCTGCTGAGTTAAAACAGCCGCATGCCCGAAAAATCGATTGACAGCAAAGGAATGTATCATGCCTTTCGGGTTTGGGAAAAACAGAAAAAAAGGTCCGGCTCGTAAACATCCGGGCCGATGCTGCCCATCCGGTCAGCAGGAGGCAAATCATAATGCCTGGCCCATCAGATGCATCTGCTCAGCATGCGGATTGTCTGTGCTGCATCCTGTCGGGGTTCAGTGTTTTATGCTCAGGTGCCCATCGTGCGGCTCCAAAATGGCCCGCAGCTTTTTTACGGATGAGGGATGTCTCATGGGAGATCGATGAAAAGCAACGCAGCAAATTTGAAAAAAGGCCAACGGATTGCTTCTCTTTCGTCATTTATTTATTTTTTGCTGGCGGCAGTCAAAGGG
>CAYQKZ010000024.1:0-21937 GCA_964418135.1 uncultured Desulfobacterales bacterium | reverse complement strand
ACGGGAAATGGATATTCACGAACAGTTTCTGGGGAAAATCGCCCAGCAATTGTCACGGGCCGGGTTGATCGAAATCGTTCAGGGTGTCAAAGGCGGATTCCGTCTGATCGTACATCCTGCTGATCTGAACCTGCTGACGGTGATCGAGGCGGTTATCGGAGAAATTTTTTTGAACGACTGCGTGATCAGGCCGGAATCGTGCAGCAGAAGCCCGGTCTGCAAGGTTCATGTGGTCTGGGAAAACACCAGAAATCAGCTCCGGGAATCTCTGCGGGGCGCAACATTCTCAAGTTTGATGCCGGAAGCACCGGTTCTGTCGCCGGATGTGCCTTCCGATACAATTGATTCATTGAACCCTTAAACAAGGAAAAGGAGCGACTTATGGATGTTGTATGGCTATCCCGCTTGCAGTTTGCTGCTGCAACCATGTTTCATTATCTCTTTGTTCCCCTGACGCTGGGCCTGTCGATACTGCTGGCCTGGATGGAAACCCGTTATGTGCGTACCGGTGAAGAAATCTACCTGAGAATGACAAAATTCTGGGGAAAGATTTTTCTAATCAATTTTGCTCTGGGTATTGTCACGGGGATCACGCTGGAGTTCCAGTTCGGCACCAACTGGTCCCGATATTCCGCCTATGTGGGGGATGTGTTCGGATCGCTGCTGGCTATCGAGGCTACCGCCGCCTTTTTTCTGGAATCCACGCTGATCGGTGTATGGGTCTTCGGCTGGAAAAAAATATCCGCCAAAGCGCATGCCACGGTGATGTGGCTGATCGCCTTCGCCTCTTCTCTTTCTGCAGTCTGGATCATTACGGCCAACGCCTGGATGCAGCATCCGGTTGGCTATACCATTCGCGACGGTCGAGCCGAGCTGGTGGATTTTTCCGCCGTGATTTTCTCGAAATTCGCCATCATGGAATTCTTCCATACCATCAGCGGCGCCTATATACTCAGTGCGTTCGTTGTCATGGGGATCAGTGCCTATCATTTGCTGAAAAAACAGCATATCGATTTTTTTACTCGATCTTTCAAGATGGCCATGGTGTTCGGGCTGATTTTTTCCCTGTTCATCATTGTCGAAGGCGATTTACATGCCGTCGATCTGGCTGTCAAACAGCCGGCCAAGCTGGCGGCTATGGAATCACACTGGGAAACTACATCCAAGGCACCCCTCTATCTGTTTACCATGCCGGATGAAAAGAACGAAAAAAATGCCATTGAAATCGGTGCAGTGCCCGGATTGCTCAGTTTTTTGGCGTTTCGAGACACCAATGCCGTGGTCAAAGGGCTGAAAGATTTCCCCCGGGATGAACGGCCGCCGGTATTGTTGACGTCACTGGCTTTCAAAGGTATGGTGGGGCTCAGCATGTATCTGGCCCTGATGGCGGTGCTGGGATGGTTCAAGCGGAATCGCCTGCTGGAAAGCCCCTTGTACTTGAAGTTGATGCTGTTTTCCATCCCGGTTCCCTATATCGCCAACGAACTGGGCTGGATGGTTGCGGAAGTTGGTCGACAGCCGTGGATCGTTTATGGCCTCATGAAGACCTCGGATGCGGCATCACCCGTTGCCGGTTCCCAGGTACTGACGTCGCTGGTGGCGTTTGTTCTGGTTTATGGACTGCTGGGCGCTGTCGGATACTATCTGATTTCCACCCATGTCAAAAAAGGTCCGGCTGAAGCCGGATGATCCAGGCGGCATTCGAAACAGTTGGGTGATATGATCGAACCAAATTTCATACAATATGTCTGTTCAGACAAAAATCACGGAGGAACGATATGACATTGCAAACCACCTGGTTTTTGCTATGGGGCCTGTTATGGGCGATTTTTTTCATGACGAGCGGATTCGATTTCGGTGTCGGCACCTTGCTGCCCTGTCTCGGAAAAACGGATGACGAAAAGCGCATAATGATCAACGCCATCGGTCCGACCTGGAACGGAAATGAAGTCTGGCTGCTGACTGCAGGAGGGGTGACGTTTGCCGCTTTCCCCAAAGTCTATGCGGTTATGTTTTCATCCTTGTATTCGGCGTTGATGCTGATTCTATTTGCGCTGATTCTAAGAGGGGTTGCCTTTGAATTTCGCAGCAAGGTCGAAAACGTTTCCTGGAGACAATTCTGGGATGGCTGTATATTTGCCGGAAGCCTGGTACCCGCTGTCTTGTTCGGTGTTGCATTCGCCAATATTTTCAAAGGGATTCCCATCGATCAGAATGGTATCTATCAGGGCAATCTGTTGACATTGTTGAATCCTTACGGACTGTGCGGCGGGATATTGTTCCTGTTGCTGTTTCTACAGCATGGGGCGCTGTGGTTGAGTTTCAAAACTGAAAACGATCTTCAGCAGCGTGCCATAAAAACGGCGGATCGGCTTTGGCCGGTCGTTCTGGCGGCGGCGGTCGTATTTCTTGTTTACAGCAAATTTGCCACCCCTCTGTACGACAATTACCTGAACCGTCCGGTCCTGTTTCTTGTCATTCTGGTGACGGTCGCCGCACTGGCGGGGGTAAAATTCTATCTCAAAAAAGAGTGCTACGGATCGGCCTGGATCGCCTCGGCGGTCACCATCGTCGGTGCGACATTCTACGGGGTGATCGGGCTCTTTCCCTGTCTCTTTCCGTCCAGTATCGATCCATCGTTCAGTCTCACGGCTTTCAATTCATCTTCCAGCCCCTTGACCCTGACGATCATGCTCGGCGTTGTCGTGGTGTTTGTTCCGATTGTTCTGGCCTATCAGGCCTGGTCATACAATTTGTTCAAATCCAAGACAACGGCCGAAGACCTGGCATATGAGGATGCCTATTAACGGGACCACTTGCCACCATAACGTCCGATAGGTTCACCCTCCTCTTCCTTATCGATCTGCAAGAGATATATTTCCATTATCAGGAATAGATGATAGGGAAGGGGCGTGACCGGTTGCCAGCGGGTTGACGAACTATAGACATTCAGAAAAATAATTTCGCTGCGAAATGAATTTTCTGAAACTCTATCCCGGTCCATTTCGGATAGTACGCCCGCCTGCTCATACAAAGGTTAAATGATATGCAGCAAACTGAAAAAATGCGTATTGTCATTGCGGATGATATGGCGATTATCCGGAGTATGCTGTCCATCAACCTGTCTGCCCTGGGTTATATCCCCATTTTGACGGCCAATGGAAAAGCCGCGTTCGAAGAAATCTGTAAAAATCCTCCGGATCTGATTATTTCAGATATCAATATGCCGGAAATGAACGGTTATGATTTACTCAAAACCGTCAAATCCGATAAATCGCTGAGACATATTCCGGTGATCATGATTTCTTCGATCGACGAGATTGAAAGTATTGCCCGGTGTATCGAATACGGTGCCGAAGATTATCTCGACAAAAGCGAATTCAGCGATGTCATTCTCAAGGCACGTATCGAAAGCAGCCTCGCCAAAAAGAAGCTTCACGATCAGGAAGTGGCGCACCATCGTACCATCACGGCATACAATGCCACGTTGGAGCAGCGCGTACAGGAAGGCGTCCGGCGGGCTATCGAAGCCGAGAACGCCATTGTTTTCGCGTTGGCGAAATTGGCCGAATCCCGAGATCCAACAATGGGTCAGCATCTTGAAAGAATTCAGATTTACTGCCGTATTCTGGCCGAACAACTGCGAAAAAATCCCACATCCAAAGATATGATCGACGATGTCTTTGTCAGAAACATTACGGTCGCCAGCCCCCTGCATGACATCGGAAAAGCCGGTATTCCAGATATCGTTCTGTTAAAACCCGGTAAACTGACTTCATCTGAATTCGATATCATGAAAGGTCACGTTCATATCGGTGCGCGGGCGCTGGCGGATTTGCTCCGAAATTTTCCAGGAAATTCTTTCCTGATGATGGGAATTCAAATCGCCGAAAGTCATCATGAAAAATGGGATGGATCCGGCTATCCCCACGGGATATCTGGAGACGCCATCCCGCTGGCCGCACGGATACTGGCACTGGCAGATGTTTACGATGCCCTGACCTCGGAGCGCTGTTATAAGAAGGCCTTTTCTCACCAAACCAGTTGCAGCATCATTCTTGAGAGCAAAGGGTCTCATTTTGATCCCGATTTGGTGGATATTTTCCGGTCGATCCAGGATATTTTTCAGCATACCCGGCAAACCTATGATGGCTTTTTCTCCGGTGAAACGGCGAAATCTGCGTGAAATTATCCTTTGTCATTTTCCGAATCGGAATGCAACGTTATGCTTTGCCCCTTGCCGTGGTGGAACGTGTTGTACGGATGGTATCGATTGTTCCGGTGCCGGAGACCCCTCCCTGGCTGATCGGGGTCATCGATCTTCACGGCCGCTTGATTCCTGTGATCGATCTTCGAGACCGATTGGGTCATCCTGTTCGCAACATTCATCCAGACGATCGCCTTCTGGTTCTTTCCCTCACGGAACGCAGCGTTGCTCTGGCTGTGGATGAAGCCAGCGATATTCTGATATGTCCGGACAGCCTGGAAGAGGTGCTGCCCGATCCTTTCCGGCAGTCGCCTTATCTGAAAGCGATTATCCGCAGTGAAGACGGACTGATTCTCGTTCTCGATCCAAACAATCTCTGGACGGTATTGAAGATGGAGAAAATGGCCGATTCCCGGAACAGGAACGACTATCCACAGGAAGAAACTCGGGCCGAGACAGGTGAACGCAATGAATCCTCTGCATAACAAGGGATTTTTATGGACACCGTGAATTCATGTCCGGATGCAGTACTCTTTCCCCTTTTCAGCCGGTTGCTTCTGGAAAGGACGGGAATGAATTTTACCGATCGACGGCGCCATGACCTGGAAAAAAATGTGGCCGATGCGGTTGCCAGATCCGAATATAAAGATA
This sequence comes from uncultured Desulfobacterales bacterium, assembly GCA_964418135.1. GTDB lineage: Bacteria > Desulfobacterota > Desulfobacteria > Desulfobacterales > Desulfatirhabdiaceae > RAAP-1. The sequence continues at coordinate 17,079 of CAYQKZ010000024.1, read as the reverse complement.
TGGCAGCCTATTACCACATTCTTGTCGAGACATCGACTGACAGCCGTATCTGGGAAGATCTGCTTCACGGGCTGATTGTCAGTGAAACATATTTTTTCCGGGATATACCGCAGATGAATGCCCTGCGCGATCATATCCTGCCCGAACTGTTCCGCCGGCATCATCGGGATCGCCGGATTCGCATCTGGAGTGCCGGATGCTCTTCCGGCGAAGAATCCTATACCCTTGCCATGCTGATCTGCCAACTCTTGCCCGATATCGCCCGATGGAACATTCTGATCCTTGCGACGGACCTGAATCCGGAAAATCTGGCCAAGGCCAGAATCGGGCGCTATCGAGAAACCTCCTTTCGGCAGACCGATCCTGAAACGCGTGAACGGTTTTTTACGCAACAGGCGGGGCTGTATGAGATCAACCCCCACATTCGAAACATGGTTACCTTTGCCTATCTGAATCTGGCGGAAAATACCTATCCTTCCCTGACCACGAACACGAATGCCATGGATCTGATTCTTTGTCGGAATGTGGCCATTTATCTGAAAGAAGACGTACTGCGGGAAATGTCCTTGCGGTTTCATCGCTGTCTGACGCCGGACGGATGGTTTATCGTGGGGGCTTCCGAGGCCGGAAGCGCACTCTGCGATCCGTTCATTTACTGGGACAGTCCGGGGACGGTGTTGTATCGCAAGGGAATTGCCTCTCCCCATCAGCCGGGTCGCTTGGGAAAGAAACCGGATGGGGAAAGTTGTCCGAAGTCTCATCTGTCCGTTCCGACGGAACCGTTTTCCGTTCCCGCACGTCATGCGGTGCCCCCCGCAGTGTCGGCATCTCTTTTGCCGGTTGCGCCGCCGGCTTCCTGCGAGCCGTCCGATCTTTACCAGAAAGGACTTGTTCTGATGCGTGAAGGCAATTACGAAGGTGCCATCAAACAGTTTCAGGGGATTTCGGAGAAGGATGACATGTATGTCTCGGCCTGCTGCCGGATCGCGCAGGCGCATGCCAATCGGGGGCGGCTGAAGGCGGCTGTCTCGTCCTGCGAAGAAGCACTTCGCCGAAACCCCCTGATCGCCGGGCCCCATTATCTCATGGGGCTTATCTGCCAGGAAGCCGGGGATGCCGAAAAAGCCGTCGGAGAACTCAAAAAGGCGATTTATCTGGATCCGGATTTTGTTCTGGCCCATTTCAGCCTGGCCGTCATCTTTCGGAGAAAGGGAGACTTTCAAGACGGGATGAGGCATCGGACCCTGGCACTGCGACTGGCCGAAGAAATGGCGCCGGAAACCATTTTACCGGAAGGCAGCGGATTGACAGCCGCTCGATTGATAACCATGATTCAGGAGATGAATCAGACAATTTAAAGGAAATCGTTGACGTCACTTCTCACTGTTTACTTCAAGTCAGATACGGTAACTTCAGTCTGTAACGGTTCTTTGGGTGTGGGTAGGAAGTGAACGGGAATGAGCTGTATGCCGGAGGACTCGATGACAGACCACCCTTTGCAAGCAGATAATTATCGGCGGACTCTGGATGCCAGAGCCCGCCTGCTTGCTGTTCCGCCGATAAAAGAGACCGACACGGGGGAAACCGTGCATCTTCTCGCCGTTCTACTGGGAGGGGAACGTTATGGGGTGGATATCGATATGGTGCGGGAAACGCTCCCCATGGATCGCCGAAATTGGACACGGGTGCCGTGTTCTCCCAATTTTGTGATTGGTGCTGTCAATATTCGCGGCCGGATATATTCCATCATGGATATATCCAGATTCTTTGGTTTGCCCTCACGGCCTTGGCCGGAAAATCCCCATGCCGTGTTGGTCAGTAACGAAAATGGTGCCGCCGGCGAGATGGAACTGTGTCTGTTGGCCGATAGCCTGCCAGAATTGGTACATTTCACGCAGTGTCAGATCAAGTCCGCTGCAGCGATTGTTTCGAGTCAGGCGAATGAATTCATTCTGGGGATCACCGAAGACATGCTGATCATCCTGGATCTCGACCGTCTGCTTTCCGATCCGCGCATCATTGTCCACGAAGAGGTTTAGACCGGAAAACGCCCCTGTTGCCTATCAAGGAGGTATTGCATGTTCAAAAATGTCAAGATCGGCGTCAGACTGACCGCCAGTTTCTTTGCTATGACGCTTCTGCTGTTGTTTGTGGCCGTGGAGGGCTATCTGAACATCCAATCGATCGGCAACGCCATGGTTTCGTTGTACAAGGATCGTCTGTTGCCGATCAAGCAGCTCGGTGCCGCAGAAAGTCAAATGAATCTGCTTCGCGGAGATATTTATCGCTACACTTTTTTACCCGAAGAGCGAAATGCGACGAAACAACACATCCAGGAGGAGGTGCGGCGAATTGAAGCTGAAATTCTTCTTTACCGGCAGAGCGTTCTGGTAAAGGAGGAACAGGAGGGGTTACAAAAATTCGATGAGATGTGGGCGCAGTTTCAACGGATTTTGAAAGAAATCATGGAGCAGGTCGGTACGGACAACAAAACCACCAGATTGGAAATTTTCAAGGAGGGCGGGATATTGTACAACGCCCGTATATCTGTCAGTGGGTGTTTGGAAAATCTGATAAAGATCAATGAGAAATATGCGGACGATGCTCACCATGACGCCGTGAAATTGATGACGCAGTCTTTGGAGACGATGTTCGGTCACGGGATTATGGGAATGACTCTATCGATTTTATTGGGTTTCTTGATCAGTAGAAGTATCACCATTCCCCTGAAACGGGGGGTTGTGATGATGCAGGATCTTAGTCTGGGGCATTTCGGTATCCGTCTGAAGATGAACCGGCGAGATGAAATCGGTGTATTGGCTGAGTGTATGGACAAGTTTGCCGACGATCTGCAACACATTGTGGTCGGAGCCTTGAAGAAAATTGCTGACGGCGACTTGGGCATCGAAATTACCCCCAAAGATGCTGACGACGAAATTGCTCCGGCTTTACGGGAAACAATCGACTCCCTGCGGGGGCTGGTGGATGAGGCCGGCCGGCTGCATCTGGCCGGTGTCGAGGGCCGACTTTCCACGCGAGGTAATTCCAACCGCTTCAACGGCGCCTATCGCAGCGTTGTTCAGGGCGTCAACGACATGCTCGATGCAGTCATCGGGCCATTGAACGTTGCGGCGGACTATGTGGCGCGCATTGCCAACGGCGACATCCCGGCACCCATTACTCAGCAGTATTATGGGGATTTCGATGCATTCAAAAATAATCTGAACAGCATGTCCGCCATTCTCAGAAACATGATGGGCAGTATTCGGAATGCGATCAGTGATCTGACTGCCGCTACATCACAGATTCTTTCCGTTACGACGGAACAGGCTTCCATGAGTACCGAATTGTCGGCCTCGGTCAGTGAGACAACCAGCACGTTGCAGGAAGTTCGCCAGACCGCGGAACAGGCATCCGAACGGGCTCGCCGCGTGTCGGAAATGGTTCAGGAATCCACCCGTATTTCCGAAGAAGGCCTGCTCTCTGTCCAGAACACGATCGACGGGATGAACCAAATCAAGGAGCAGGTGGGAACCATTGCGGAAACAATTTTGAACCTGAGCGAGCAAACCCAGCAGATTGGAGAGATTATCGCGACGGTGAACGACATTGCCGACCAGTCCAATTTGCTGGCCCTCAATGCGGCCATCGAGGCGGCCCGTGCGGGAGATGCGGGCAAGGGGTTTGCCGTTGTTGCCGGAGAAGTGCGCGGTCTGGCCGACCAGTCACGGCAGGCAACAGCGCAGGTGAAAGAAATATTGGGAGATATTCAGAAGTCGGCCAACAAGGCGGTCATGGTGACCGAAGAGGGAACCAAGCGTGCGGAATCGGGAACGATTCTGGCCAAGTCGACCGGTGCGGCGATTCAAACCATCCGGGAGCGAATACAACTCATCGTCCAGTCGGCGCAGCAGATTGCGTTCAGTTCAAAAGAACAGCTCGTCGGTATGGATCAGATTGTCACCGCCATGGAAAACATCAATCAGGCCACAGTTCAGACGGATATCGGCACAAAGCAGGCGGAAAAGGCGGCCCACAACCTCAATGAGATGGCATCCCGGCTGAAGAAAACCGTGGAGCGGTTCAACTGAACAGCAACCGTACACCTCCTCCCCCCAGCGGGGGGAGGTTGGGAGGGGAAGCGAACGGTTACACTGAACAGTCCAATGTAAGGGATGGCGACCATGAAGGCAAGTGAGACGATTCGGCAGGAACTGCTGGCTGCTTTTCAACCCGAACTGGAGGACCTTACGGTCCAGCTCAATCGGGGGTTGATCTCTCTGGAAAAAGGGGTTTCCGATGAAGACAGAGATCCATTACTTGCCGAAATGTTCCGTGCCGCTCATAGCATCAAAGGCGGCGCACGGGTACTGAAAATTAAGGATATCGAACAGATTTCCCACCGCCTTGAAAGTCTTTTGGCGATGATCCAGAAAGCCGAACTGACGATCACTGCTGAAAATTTCGACATCATATTCCGGTCTGTGGACGCTATCGGCGAGGGGATGAAGGCACATATAGCAGGTAAAGAACTTGCCCCGGAAAAGCGCGATAGACTGGTGGCCGCGATCGAAAAGATGCTGTCTCCGGGGGATGTACAAAAAGGCATATTCCCAATCCAGGCTGCTGCAGCTCCGGTGCCTGCGGCCAAGGGGGAGCCGGTTCCTCCTGAACCTGCCCCCCCGGTTTTTCAACCGCCTCCTTCATCTCAGGGAATTCCCCGCAGAGAAGACAGCATCCGCGTAGCCACCGCCAAGGTGGACAGCCTGTTGGATCGGGCGGGTGAACTGATGGTCGCCCGGATGAGAACTGCACAACGGCTCAATGAAATCAACGCTCTGAACCAGCGGATCAATCAGTGGCAGAAAAGTTGGCGGGCGGTCCAATCCCATTTCCGATATCTGCAACGCCAGGACACTCATGGCCCGATGATCGGGCCTATCATGGAATTTCTGGATGTCAATGAAGGCTGTCTGAAGTATCTCAATACGGAGATCCGTACGCTCTACCGGCAATCGGCGGACGATCACCGATATCTTTCCCTGCTGACGGACGACCTGCACGATGTGGTGCGCAGGATTCGGATGCTTCCCATTACCACTATCTTCGAGCTGTATCCGCGAATGGTCCGTGATTTGTCCCGGGAGCGGCATAAAGAGGTAAATTTCTACATCGAAGGAGAAGGAACGGAAGTGGACCGACAACTTCTGGATGTCATCAAAGATCCGCTGACCCACCTGTTGCGCAATGCCGTGGACCACGGTATCGAGACACCGGATGTCCGGGAGGCAGCCGGAAAGCCGCCCATCGGTACCATTCGCCTGGAAGCGGCCCAGCGAGGCAACACCATTGTTCTGCAAATTTCCGATGATGGGGCCGGTATCGATTTGCATGTCGTGAAACAGACAGCCATGGAACGTGGCGTGATCACGGCTCAGAAAATTGAAGAGCTGAGCGATGGGGAAATCCTCAACCTCATTTACCGTTCGGGATTTTCCACCCGCAGCCAGGTGACGGAAATCTCCGGGCGGGGGGTCGGGCTGGACGTGGTTCGAAAAAATCTGGAAAGTCTTCAGGGCATGGTCGAAGTATCCACGACAAAAGGGCAGGGAACGCGGTTTACCTTGACGCTGCCCCTGACGCTGGCAACCAGCCATGTGCTGTTGATTGGGGTTGGCGGGCAGATTGTTTCGGTGCCGACGACAACGGTTGTGCGTATTCTCAAAGTGAAGTCCGGCGAGATATCCCTTGTTGAAAACAAACCCGCGGTGTTTGTGGATGGGCAACCCCATTCCCTGTTCAGCCTGTGTCGGTTGTTGGAACTGCCGGAGATGGATGATACGGTGGATGCGGAAAAAAGTATTTCCGTTGTGGTACTGGGTGTGGCCGAAAAACGTTTTGCCTTTCGAATCGACGAATTCTATGGCACTCAGGATGTGGTCATCAAGGGTATGGGACGACAGTTCAGTCGGGTGCGAAACGTCTCTGGGGCGGCCATTTTGGGGGACGGTCAGATCATCATGATTCTGAATGTGGCGGACTTGCTGAAATCGGCTCAGAAAGATGTCGGCATGGTGGTTTCGTTGCCCGACAACCGAAAGAAACAGACCCTGTTCCGCAGGCTGCTGGTGGTGGACGATTCTTTTACCACCCGCACCCTGGAAAAAAATATTATGGAAAATGCGGGATATCATGTCACCGTTGCAGTCGATGGAGAGGATGCGTGGAAAATTCTGCAGAGCCTGCCGATCGACGCGGTTATCAGCGATATCAATATGCCCAAGCTGGATGGGCTGGGACTGGCAAGAAAAATCAAGGGGCATGAACGGTTCAAAAAATTGCCGATTGTGCTGGTCAGTTCCCTTGAGTCTCCTGAAGATCGGTTTCAGGGGATGGAAGCCGGAGCGGATGCCTATATCGTCAAGGGAGATTTCGATCAGCGGGAACTTCTGCTAACTGTCGAGAGGCTGCTTGAATAAAACATGATTCGTGTTCTGATCGTCGATAATTCACCAACACCTCGGATGCTCGTGCGTTCGATCCTGCAAAACGACCCGGAAATCACGGTTGTGGGAGAGGCTCGAACCTGCGCCGAAGCGGTAATGCTTTGCAGAAATCTGATGCCGGACATTCTTACGATGGACCTGCAACTGCTCAAGCTTGACGGCTATCAGGCGATTCACCGAATCATGGCGGATATGCCCCGCCCCATCATGGTATTGACCTCAAACGAATTGGATATCAGCTCCAAGGATGGTGAGCGGGCTGTGGCTGCCGGCGCATTGATGGTTCTGGGAAAGCCCGAAGGCCTGTCCGGAGAGGACGCAAAAGCCGATCAGTTGCTGGCACTCCTGAAGTCCTTGTTCGATCTCAAGGTCGTGGGAAGGCGAAAAAGTCTTCTGAGCCATACAAAGTCCCAGGTGCCCTCTCCAACAAGTGATATCCATCCGAACCCGAATCGGGTACAAATCGTTGCCATCGGTGCTTCTACAGGAGGGCCGCATGCACTGCTGGCCATTTTGAGCAAACTTCCGGAAAGTTTTCCGGTGCCTCTGACGGTCGTGCAGCATATTTCACAGGGTTTCGTGTCCGTTCTCACCAAGTGGTTGAACGAAAGTACCCCTCTTTCTGTGAAAGTGGCCGATATCGGTGAAACTCTGAAACCTGCCACCGTTTATCTGGCACCGGATGCCAGACACATGATGGTTACGAACGGCGGCCGGATATGGCTGACAAAAGATCCACCGCTCAACGGACATTGCCCGTCGGCAACGGTTCTTTTTAGATCTGTGGCCGAACGATATGGCCCATCGGGAATCGGTGTCATCTTGACGGGCATGGGTGGAGACGGTGCGATTGGCCTCAAGAGTCTGCACGACAGGGGAGGATATACGATTGCACAGGATGAGGCGTCCTGCATTGTTTTTGGGATGCCCAAGGAGGCCATTGCGCTGGGATCAGTGGATGAAGTGCTGCCGATCGGGGAAATCAGCAAGCGATTGATCGAACTGGTTTCGGGTCGGTAGAAGGGGGCAGGGTGCAGACGGCAGTAATCCGTTTGTTGCGGGGGATTCGTGATCGGTTATGGAGAGCCAGAGAGGGCTTCGAGGGTGAAGCCTGCGGAAGGAGGGCCGGATGTTATGGATTCGGGATGGGTTAAAGTCAGTCGCTCCGCTGGGATATCGCAGATGGTTTTCAGTTCCTGGAGGATTTGACGTCCCCGGTCTTCGGCAAGAAGGGGCAGTCGATGGGATGGTAAAGGTTCCATTTCCACCCGCTTTTTGTAAAGAGTTTCGGAAAGAACATGCGGGATATCGGCCTTGTTTGAAGTGTGTTCTGTAACGGATTTTTTGAGTTCATCAAAAGCGGGACGGCCGGCTTTTTCGGTGAACAGGTGTTCCACGGCCGCTTGGATTGATGGGTCGGTGAAATCCAACCCAACCAACGATGCGTTTTGTCTATCGGTTGATTTGCCGGTTCGGTCCAGGACTGAACGACGCACCAATTTCTCTTTCAGTGCCGCACCGTCCGATTCCTCGCTGAACCGTCCTTGAATGGCCAATTTCAACTGTGGGCGGTTCTTCAGCATTTGGGATAGGCGAACCAGCTTTTCTTTTTCCGGAGGCAATATTTCCGTTTCTCCCGGATCGAATATCACGCGATCATCCAGTTCGTTGCGGCTGCCGAACAGTGATCCCAGAGCCCGAAACGGCGCAGTCACCATTTTGGACAGCAAATTGGTGAAAGCCTTCCAGAGCAGGCTCCCATAATTGAACTTCGGATCGTTCAGATCGCCGCTGACCGGCAGGCCGATATCGATGCGTCCATTCGAATCCTTCAGAAGGGCCACCGCCAGATCCAACGGCAGGTTGACGGCATCCGGGCTGTCCACATGTTCGCCGAGAGTCAGATTATCCACGATGATCTGATTGTCACCGACCAGTTGATAATTCTGAACTCGGTATCTCAAATCCATCGAGAGTTTTCCGGATGTAATCCGGCGGCCGGCGAACTTGCCGGAATAGGGGGTCAGTTTCGTCATTTCCACGTTTTTAAACACCAAAGACAGATCGGTAGATCGAGCAGGATGAAATACATCGATTTTGCCATCGACCCTGGCCATGCCATATGGATCGACGTGGCCGTCCAGCCGGACAGAAGAGGATGAATCACCGGACGAAGACAGCCCGCCAATCAAGCCTTCGAGATCGGTAATCCGGGTCATGAATTGTGGTTCTAGACTCAAATCGGCGAACAATACATCGCCTTTTCGGATATCGATCTTTCCAATGCGGACCGGAAAAGCCTTTTGAACCGGCTGCGAACTGAGTCTGGGAGGAGGATTTATTGTTGCATTGCCTTGGGGTTTAAAGACATTGGACAGATTCAGGCTGCGATCCGGAGCAATGATCAATTCTCCGGTTGGTTTAGAGATGAGAATTTCTTCGATATTCAGTTGATCCGGCTGAAGGGTCAGGTTGCATTTTGGTATCTGCAAACTGTCCCAACCAATGATGGTTTTGGTGGTATTCGCTTCGGTAAGATTCAGTTTATCCAGCCTGGCTCTTCCGGTATTAGATAACGACGCATTCTCCGTTTTCATTCCGTATCGGACATTTCCTTGAAAGGAAATATCCGCGGACTGCAAGGTCAGCGATGTATAAGTCTCGATATAGGGCCGAAGCGGCATCACGGACAATGTATCGAATTGGATATCGGCATCGATCGATGGAATTGCCGGATCCACTTTCCCGTGGACGGTTACAGTTCCCCCTTGTTTCAGTGAAAAACCCGCTTCAAACCCCATGGGCGATCTGCCGTCCACATCCGACAGTTTACCGGAAAACGACTCGATATTGACGACGGGTCTGTCCGGTACCGTGCCGATATCCGAAATATCCACACCCAATCCAACGATTTCAAAGGAATTGATCCGATAATTCCAGGCAGTTTCGGGTGTGTCGGCGGGTGCGGGTTCCGGTGTTCCGGGGACTGCCCGGCCGGCAGCAAACAGGTGCTGCCAGTTGATCTGGCCGGCTGTATCACGAAAAATATCGACATTGCCGCCCTGCAAGGCAATGCGTGAAACGGTAACCGTCCGTCCGGTCAGATTCAGCGTTCCGCCGTCGATGGATAGGTGCTGAGTTTCAAATATCGGTCGGATGTCTCCGGAACGGTGAATATCGGCTTCTTTCAGTTCAGATGAGAAATTTTCCAGCAGGATATTCGACGCCGAGGTTCCAGATTGATATGTAGCGGAAAAGCCCATTCCGATGTTGGATATTTTCATGCTGACCGGCTTGACCCGGCTGAAATCATCCATGCCGAAAGCGATATCTCGGATGTCGGCACTGTCAATGACGGCTGTCCATGGGGATGAAGATGTCGCCGAAGAACTGCCGGATGATGCGACGTGTTCCTCAGATCCGTCATGATCCGTCGTCGTTTTCTGCGGATCTGTTCGGACGATTCGGGCGATGTCGATGCGACCGGTCTCATCGATATGAAGATTCACCGATCCGCTGGCCATCCGCACCTTGCCGACCCGAAGATTTTTTTCCGTCAGGTTGAAACGGACTTGATCCACATCGAGCTGTTTCAATGTGAAAAAAGCTTTGTCCGCATGAGGCGGTTTTATCGACAGATCCATTGCACCGAAGTGAAAATCATTCATTTTCAGTTCAGGATGGCTGCCCGCGGTATTCAGAAGATAATCCGTTGAAATATCCAGTTTTCCTGTAATGGATTCCACGTCAAGATAGTCTCCTATGAATGGCCATAGGGTCTCTATCCGAACATTGCCGAACGAAAGCTTGCCACTGATGCTGAACGGTATCGGTGTGATTTTTCCCAGACAGGCAAATGTCTCGCCGCCGGATGTTCGCGTGGATATCTGATAGCCGCCGTTTCGATCCGGCAAGGTCGATATATCCGTTAAGGTCAAATCGATATTCTGAAGGGTGAAATTCGCAGGACGGCTGTGACGTTGGTCTGTGATGTGGATCGTTCCGTCAGATAATTGTGCATTTTCGATCATCCAGAGAAACGGATTGGCGTTGGACGATTCAGGTGCAGTGGATATGGGAATGGCTTTTTCCAGATTGGTGATGCCGTCCGGATGGATCGTCAGGTGAACAGTGGGCTTTTCAAGGACGATCTGTCGAAACGTGGCTATTCCCTGACATAGGCGGATGATCTCGAAATCGATGAAAAGCTTCCGGCATGCAATAAGAGGTACTTCCGGAGATCCGAGGCGGACATCATCTGCTTGGAGGGTCAGTCGAAACGGATCGATCCGGATCATGCCCAACTCAAGCTGTTGATGGAACCGCCCGGCGGTGAACTGGGGTGCATACCAGCCGATTCCCCAGGGGACAATGAAAAATCCGATCAGGCTGTACAGGCAGATCATACCCAGCGGAATCAGCACACATTTTCGAGTCAGGATTCGGCGTACGGTCTGTATCAAGTCCCCCTCCCAGCGAGTTAAACGAGAGCGCTCAATGCATCAGGGTTTTTTCTGTCCGGTCGTTATCTGACGTTTGGCCTTGTTATAAACCGGCTGCCATATCGGATGCCCGGTTTCGGCCGGACTCAGTGTAAATCCAGGATCGATTTCAAACACTTTGCCAAATTCCATCTGGCAGAGGGCTTCGAGTCCGGATACACAATAGAGAAATGCCAGATACTTGTGCGCCGTAATTTTATCAACTGGATCGGCCAGACCAAGAGCCAATGCGGAATTGAGATTATGCTCGGCCAGCTCATATTCGCCTTCTTCATATTGTGCGATTCCGGCGGCAAACAGATCGGCGCCCTGGTTGGCATCCGATTGTTTTATTGATTTCCCTGTGACTTGTGTGTTGCTGGATGGGGAAGCTTCTGTCTGCTTCCCCCATTTCGGCACATAAGAACACGATGATAGAAATATCAGTGAAATCACCCAGAGGGCGATGGTTCGGAAATTTGACATGGTCACACCTGTTTTCATTTGAATTTATGGCTGATTTTGAGTTTTTCGTTTGGAGTGACATCGATCGTTTGCAAAAACGCTTCAAATGCCGGGTTCGTAATTTCGATCACATGCTTTCCCGGAGAAATGGGCAAACTGATCAAAGGCGGAGATGCCCCCAGGTGCTTGCCATCCACATAGACTTCTCCCCAGGGTGTCACGGCAAACAGCAACATAGCTTCTGCAAGGGCAGCCGGCACATCGGGCTGGGTTTTCTGCCCGGAAACGGTGTTTTCCTGGACCGGTGACGGTTCCGGCCGGGGCTCTGTCGGTGTTTCCGGATGCGGGCTTGGATCCGGCCCGGGGGGAGATGGTAAGGGTATTTCCGTTTCGGTTTTTTCCGTACCGACGTTTTCAGGAGTCGATGACGGAATCGGCTGAGAGGGCACCGAACTTTCGGGGGGGAGGGCGGTATCTGGTTCCGGAGGCGTGGGGAGTGGTGAGGATATCATCGTTGGCGCCGGAGTCGGAGTCGGCGGAATTGTTTTCTCGGCAGTGGTTTTTTCGACAGGTGGCAAGATAACAGGCGGTGATGAAACAGGACTGTTCGAAGGCGTGGGCAGCGGGGGTGCCATCTGGTCCGTCTTGACAGGTCGATTTCCCGAATACAACTGGAACAGAACAAATAAAATGACCGCTGCAAAAACAGCAATACCGGCGCCATATATATATCCGCTCGTCTGTTGGCGCTGCGAGCGTTTGAATGAAGTTGTCGATGGGCTGCGAGTTTCTCTTTTCGGGTTCTCTTTTTGAACAAAATCCGTATCCGAGGCGGATATCCGCCCACCGGTATCGATTCCGGCAGCCGAAGGTATTGCCTGATCCGGCTGGATCGGATCTGGCTGTGGAATGGGCTTTCCCTGATCGGAAGCCGATATGATGGCGTAGACTTCGTGCCGGCGGATATGTTTGTCCGATCGGGTTCCGATATAGTGAAACAGTTGGGAATATTCCTGGGTCAGACAGGACACGACATCGTAGAAAGATCGTGAAACCAGGATCTGACCAGGTTCTGCAAAACTCATGATACGCTGGCCGACGTTGATGCCGTCGCCAATGATATTCTTGCGGTTGTTGATATCATTGACCACCTTGACAGGACCAAGATTGATACCGAATCGGACCCGCAGGGGGGTGCCGGAAGCATCTTCCGGAGCCGCGGCAACGGCGTTCCGCAGGTTCATGGCTGCAAAAAGTGCATCCTCCGGATCTCCCAGAAAACAGATGGCTGCGCCGTCTCCCGTGTCGAGAATGATCCGTTCATTGTCGGCGACATTTTTGATGGCTTCGCTCGTAAATCGATTGAGCTGTTCTTTGAGCCGGATCTGCACCTCGACCGATTTCGTCGAGTAATCGGCAATGTCGAAATAAACGACACTACAGATAAATGTTCTGTTCTCTTGTTCTATCAATGAAAACCTCTTTGACTGATGAAACGGCTAATAAAATGACCGCAAAGGCGCAAAGGACGCAAAGATAAAAACGATTTTATTCAATCTCTTTGCGATCTTTGCGCCTTTGCGGTGAATATGTATTCAGCCACAAACGGGGACGACCCCGTCCGTTGCATTATCAATTTATTAAAAGTGGCCTATATTATGAATTTTTTCCAGTTCTGTCAACGTTACGCTGACACCTGCGCAACGCAAATGGGTGCATAATTTGTATTGACAACTTTACCAATTTTGGTCAAAGTGAACATAAATATACAAGACGTCTATCGAATACAGGAGCATGTTCGATCATGTTGAATCCACAATCCCCTGTACCACTGTATCATCAGTTGACCGATATTCTTCTGGCGGGTATCCGTTCCGGAGAATTCGCGCCGGATACCCGGATTCCGTCCGAACACAGTTTGGCTGCCGCCTACGGAATCGGGCGGCCCACAGTTCGGCAGGCAATCGATCTGCTGGTGCGAAAGCGGTTCCTTGTGCGGAAACGTGGATCGGGTACCTATGTCCAGACCCGGCCAAAAGAAATCGATCTGTTTTCACTGGCAGGCACCACAGCGGCATTCCAGCGGGAAGGGTTATCGGTGATCACGTCCATTTTGCAGAACGTTCGTTTGGTAGATGTGGCATCCGATCCCTCGAATCCTTTCTTCGAGCAGAGCGCCTATTTTCTTTCCCGACGGACCTGTGTGGAGACAACTCCGGTACTGATCGAAGATGTCTATCTGCATGCAGGTATGTTTGCCGGTATCGACCGCATGGATATCGAAGGCCGCTCTCTTTCCCGAATCGTCGAGGAACGGTATTTCATGCGGCCGACCGGCGGCAGGCAGACCTTCCGCATCGGGTATGCAGACGGCCGGCGGGCAGCCGATCTATGCGTATCGCCGACCACGCCGATTCTGTCGGTCCATCGCTTTCTCAACTTTCCGCACGCAGACAGTGCCATATTTTCGGAACTGTATTGCCGGACGGATCAATTCGTTTTTTCACAAACCATTGGAGGAATGACCGATGATTGAACGGGGCCATTACGACGGATTCGGCGGAGCCTATCTGCCGGAGATTCTCGTTGCCACCTTCGACGCGCTCGAGGAAACATTTCGACAGGCCAAGACCGATCCACTTTTCTGGCAGGAATATGCGGATCTGATGTCCACCTATTCCTGCCGACCCACGCCCCTGACATTTGCCGAAAATCTGACCCGGCATTTCGGCGGTGCCCGTATCTTTATCAAACGGGAAGATCTGAATCACACCGGGGCCCACAAAGCCAACAACGTCATGGGGCAGGGGCTTCTGGTCAAACGGATGGGAAAAACACGGGTGATCGCGGAAACCGGGGCCGGCCAGCATGGGGTGGCCACGGCCACCATGGCCGCCAAATTCGGATTTGCCTGCACCATCTATATGGGTGAGGTGGATGTACAGCGGCAGCGTCCGAATGTGTTCTGGATGGAACGGCTGGGAGCCGAGGTGATTCCGGTCACCGACGGCTCCCGAACCCTGAAGGACGCCATCAACGAAGCTTTCCGCGACTGGGTGGCCAACATGGATACCACCCACTACGTGCTGGGAACCGCCTGCGGGCCGCATCCCTTTCCGGAAATGGTGTCTTATTTCCAGTCCATCATCGGTAAAGAAGCCCGTAAACAGATTCTGGAACGGGAGAATCGACTGCCGGCCCGTGTCTATGCCTGCGTGGGCGGCGGCTCGAATGCCATGGGGATTTTCAGTGGATTCATGGATGATCCGGTAACGCTCGTGGGGGTCGAAGCCGGCGGGAAAGGGCTCGATACGGGTCAGCACGCGTCCAGACTGTGTTCGAAGGATGCCTCCATCGGCGTTGCACAAGGGTATAAGACCTATTTTCTTCAGGATGGTGACGGCCAGATGAGAGAAACCCACAGTGTCGCCGCGGGCCTGGATTACGTGGGGGTTTCGCCCATTCTGGCGCATCTCAAGGAAACGGGACGGGTCCGGTTCGAAGCGGCCACCGACCAGGAGGTGGTGGATGCCCTGTCGCTGACGATCCGTCTGGAAGGGGTGATTCCGGCCCTGGAATCGGCCCATGCCTTTGTTCAGGCGTTCAAAGAGGCTCCGACTTTGTCTGCGCAGGACGGTATCATCATCAACCAGTCCGGCAGGGGCGACAAGGACATCTTCACCATCGCCGATGCATTCAACGATCCGAAATGGCAGCAATTCATCATCGACAAGGCAGGTCAATACCATGCTTGAAACATATTTGCGGGACAGACTGAAGCAGCGGGATATCCTGATCATGACCCATATCGTCATCGGATATCCGTCATTCGAAGCCTCTTACCAGATTGTGGACACCATGGTCCGGGCCGGTGTCGATCTGATGGAGCTGCAGATTCCTTTTTCCGAGCCCATTGCAGACGGGCCCGTCATTCTGCATGCCAATCAGAAGGCACTGGCCGGCGGGGCTACCGTCGAAAAATGTTTCGATTTTGCCCAAAACGTCACCCGAAACTTCGACATTCCGTTTCTGTTCATGAGCTATTATAATATCCTGTTCAAATACGGGGAGGATCGTTTTATCCGGAGAATGGGGAGGGATGGCCTGAAAGGGGCCATTGTTCCGGATCTTCCGCATGAAGAAGGGGCAGACTATCTCGATGCCATGAAACATGAGAATCTGGCGCCGATCTTCATTTTTTCTCCAACGACCGGCAACGCCCGTATGCAAACCATTGCCTCTTTTGGTCGTGGGTTTATCTACTGTGTGGCCAGAAAAGGAGTAACCGGCAATAACACCGATTTTTCCGAACAGCTCGATACCTATCTGGGGCGGTGTCGATCCGCCACAGATCTGCCGCTGGCCCTGGGGTTCGGTGTCACAGATCGGGCGGATGTCGATTTTATCACAGGAAAGGCGGACATTGCCGTTATCGGCACCCAGACCATCCGGATCATGGAAAATGCGGGAATTCCTGCTGTCGGGGATTTTATCACAGGTCTCAGAAATAAATAATGGCGATGATTCATTGACATATGAATCGGGAAAATATATTGAAATCAACGTAATCATTCCCCCAGCGGGGGGAGGTCTGGAGGGGTGAAACCAGGCATGATTCACGAGAGTTTATATTGAAATCGATAGTTGAGTGGTAGAAGATCAAGTGGCTCTATGCGTGTAGGATTCTTTGATTCAGGCATCGGCGGCCTGAGTGTTTTGTATGAAGCGCTTCGACAGCTGCCGCATGAGGATTATTTCTATTATGCCGACGATGCCAATGTTCCCTATGGCAACAAGTCCTGCGAAGAGATCCGCTGCTGTGTTTTCGATGCAGTCGACTTTTTGGCCGGAAAGAACATCGATGCCCTTGTCATTGCCTGCAACACGGCAACCAGCGCCGCCATTCAGGATATTCGCCGCAAGTTCGAATTTCCCATCATCGGCATGGAACCTGCGGTCAAACCTGCGGTAAATTCCGTTGCATGCAAACGGGTTCTAGTTTTTGCAACTCCGCTGACACTTCGCGAATCCAAATTCATGGTTCTTTTGAATCAGGTCGACGTTCACCGTAAAGTCGATTACCTTCCGCTTCAGGAACTGGTCACTTTTGCGGAGTCTTTTCAGTTCGACCGAACCGTAATCCTGTCCTATCTTGAAAATCGCTTAAAGAATTATGATCTGAACCAGTACGGTGCCGTGGTTCTCGGATGTACCCATTTCCCTTTTTTCAAAAATCATATTCGCGAAATCTTTCCCAAAGAAACACTGATTATCGACGGCAACTCGGGAACGATCCGTAATCTGAAAAGCATGCTGACATCCATGGGCAGGATTCATGAAGGAAGCGGCCGGGTAACATATTATCGATCCGGAAAACAGGTTGTGGACGATGTTTCGATGAAACGATATCTGCATTTATTGCAACAGATCGAGAATGCCGCTTGTAACCATTCAGAAAAATGATGTAAGCCCGATTTATGGTATTGTCTGAACATTTATAGAACCAAAAAAAATCCATAGGTCAGCGTTTGGAGCAGGAAATTATCGACCACCGCCACCGCCACCACCACCACCACCCCCCCCACCCCCCCCCCCCCCCCCCCCCCCCCCCCCCCCCCCCCCCCCCC
>CAYQKZ010000023.1:0-22134 GCA_964418135.1 uncultured Desulfobacterales bacterium | reverse complement strand
CGCTGATGCGGCCCAAAGACTATGAATATTTTCTGAACGACAGCCGGGCGCGGGTACTGGTGGTCGATGCCGCACTCTGGGATCTGGTGGCCCCGTTCCGGGACCGCATGATGCATCTGCACCACGTTGTCGTAGCCAATGGCCCGGCGCCGGCGTCCACCCTGGCATATGATGAATGGGTTGCCGGCCAGTCCCCGGAGTTGCTCCCGGCGCCGACGACACCCGATGATCCCTGTTTCTGGCTGTACAGTTCCGGTACCACCGGCCAATCCAAAGGCACGGTCCATCTCCAGCATGACATGGTCTATGCCGCAGAGACTTATGGGAAGCAGGTGCTGGGTGTCAAGGAAAACGATATCTGTTTTTCCGCTGCCAAGCTCTTTTTTGCCTATGGTCTGGGAAACGGGCTTTATTTTCCCTTCAATGTCGGCGCCACAGCCGTACTTCTTCCGGAAAGGCCAATGCCGGATGCGGTGTTCGGTATCATTGAAAAATACCATCCCACGATTTTTTTCGGGGTGCCGACCCTGTTCAGCAACATGCTCGTTTCGGAACAAGGGAACCTGGATGGGGTGCGTATCTGCGTTTCGGCCGGTGAGGCCCTGCCGCCGGATATCTTGAAGCGATGGGAAAAACGCTTCGGTGTTGCCATTCTGGACGGCATCGGTTCAACGGAAATGGTCCATATTTTTATTTCCAACCGGATCGGAGATATTCAGGCTGGGAGTACTGGGCTTCCGGTACCCGGATACGAGGCCAAGATCGTCGATGAAAACTTCAACACCCTTCCGGACGGTGAAATTGGCACCCTTTTGGTCAAGGGAGACAGTGCGGCGGCCTACTACTGGAACAAACATGAAAAGACCAAAGAGACCATGCTGGGCGAATGGCTGAACACCGGCGACAAATTCTATAAAAATGAAAAAGGTTTTTATTATTATGTGGGTCGGACCAATGACATGCTGAAAGCAGGCGGCATCTGGGTATCCCCTATCGAGGTGGAAGCCTGTCTGACCGAGCATCCGGCGGTTCTCGAATGTGCGGTTGTCGGTGCTGTGGACGAGGAAAATCTGATCAAGCCCAAGGCGTTCGTTGTCTTGCAGAAAGGCTATTCCGCTTCAGAGGCGCTTGAAAAAGAGTTGAAAGCACACGTAAAAGGAACATTGGCGCCTTACAAATTCCCAAGATGGATATCCTTCGTGGAGGATCTGCCGAAAACCGCCACCGGCAAAATCAAGCGGTTCGAGCTGAAGCAATAAGAGAAGGCTGTTTTCACGGTAAATAAGGAAAGAGAAATGAACCCTGCAGTCATTGTCGTCGATATGCTGATAGGCAATTATGAACACATCCAGGGAGAAGATCGGGATGAAATGAAAATCATCCCCCGTGTCCGGGATTTTCTCAAACAGTGTCGCGGCAAATCCATACCGGTTATTTTTGCCTGCGACAGCTTTCTGGAAAACGATTTCATTTTCAAGGGCAGGATGAAACCCCACGCCATCCGGGGAACTTCCGGGGTCAATCCCGTTCCGGCTCTCGAAGTCGAAAAAACGGACATCATTCTGGAAAAAAGAAGATTCAGCGCTTTTTTCAAAACCGATCTGGATCAGACACTTAGAACCATGGGGGTGGATACGGTAGCGGTCTGTGGGATTCATACCCACTTCTGTGTTCTGGCAACAGCCCTGGATGCGGTCTGTCTGGATTTCAACAGCGTGATATTGGAAGATTTATGTGCCGCCTACAAAACGGAGATTCACCTGAATTGTATCGAGGCATATCGGAAATCAGCCGTCAGCCCGTTGTTGCGAGTGATGCCGTATTCGGAATTTTTCAATGAAATCATGGCTCAGCATTCGTAACACACGTTGCCGATAGACGCTTGCCGAAAATACCCTCGAGGATATTCTCCAATTATCCTCGAGGGTATTTTTTTCCCACCACCATGATCGGTTCGAATGGATTTCTCTCATAAAGACAAGAAAATAATATCTCGATAAATCAAACACACCCATCGTGTCCGTTATTTCTTTTTTGATGACGGTTATCGGATCGATGCCTTGTTGCCTCTACCGACCAACCATGTTACTGTAATGAAAATAAAGATGATTCTTTTTATTCTTGGTGTTTGCGGTCTCCTTTGCGATTATCGATCTGAAATCCGATGAAATATTTCTTCCTTTATATGATGCCATTTTATACGGTAGCTCTCCACATAATCCTTATCGGACGGACGTCTGTCCGGTTTTTCAAGGAATGATTCAGCGATGAACGATATCCATATTCTGTTTGTGGACGACGAACCGGTCATATTGAAGGCGATCGAGCGCCTGATGCGACGGGAGAGCTATAATACACATTTTGCCGAAAGCGGTCAGGATGCCCTGGACACCATGGCAAAAATGCCGATTCACATCGTTGTAACGGATATCAAAATGCCCGGCATGGATGGGCTGACCCTTCTCAGGCACGTCAAGGAACTTTATCCGGATGCGGTTCGGCTGGCATTGAGCGCTTATTTGTATACGGATCAGTTGCTGCATTGTATCAATACCGGTGAAATATTTCGATATATTACCAAACCGACAAAACCGGAAGAACTCAAGCAGGCGATTCGAGATGCCACGGACTATTACATGGTTCGTAAGGATCGCATATCCCTTGTTCTCGAACTTCAGGAAAAAAATGAAAAACTGGAACAGGTGCTGGAACATGACAAAAGAGTTGAAAAACAATTGCGTCTGAACCAGATTGAATTGGAAGTTCAAAATAAAAAATTGCGCGCCACGCAGACAGAACTTATCGAGTCCAGCCGATATCTGATGGAGGCGAACGTACGGGCCAACAGTCTGGCGGCCCAGGCAGAGATGGCCAATCGCGCCAAGAGCGATTTTCTGGCGGTCATGAGTCACGAAATCCGAACGCCTTTAAACGGCATACTTGGCATGATCCATATAGTACTCGATACCGAGCTGACACAGGAGCAGCGGGATAACTTAACTCTGGCCAATTATTCTGCCGAGTCTCTGCTCTCTTTGATCAACGACATTCTCGATTATTCCAAAATAGAAGCCGGAATGCTGGAACTGGAATGCAGTGATTTCCGAATCCGGGATCGTCTTGACGAAACGCTGCGATTTCTGTCCGTCAAAGCCACTGAAAAAAATGTGATCCTGATTCATGATTTTGACCGCCAGGTTCCATATCTCGTATCGGGTGATTTGGGACGGCTTCGTCAGATTGTTGTGAATCTGGTGGGAAATGCCATCAAGTTTACGGATAAAGGTGAAATAACGGTTACGGTGGGTGTCGAATCCCGGACGGAAAACAAGGTTGAACTGAAATTTGAAGTCCGGGATACTGGGATCGGCATCTCTGCTGAAAAACAAAAATCGATCTTCAGCCCATTCACGCAGGCGGATTCATCGACTACCCGCCAGTATGGCGGCACCGGCCTGGGGTTGACGATTACCGCTCGACTGGTTGCCTTGATGAACGGCAGAATCTGGGTCGAAAGTGAACTCGGAAAAGGCAGCATCTTTCATTTTACCTGCCGCCTGGATGTCAGGAACGGTGATTCCGGGGTCGTTGCTTCGAAATATCTGCCTTTCACAAGCAAAGAAATTCCCCAGGTCAAACCGTTGCGGATACTTCTGGCCGAAGACAACTCGGTCAATCAGAAACTGGCCACGATTATGCTCGAAAAAACCGGCCACTCCGTTTTTGTTGCCAGCACCGGTGTGGAGACAGTGGAAAAATACGGAGCCGAAGCTTTCGATCTCATCCTGATGGATATCCAGATGCCGGAAATGGACGGCCTTGAAGCCACCCGAATTATCAGAAAATCCGAACAGGATACCGGCAGGCGAATCCCGATCATTGCCATGACGGCCAGTGCGTTTAAAAAGGATGAGGAAATCTGCCTGGCAGCAGGCATGGATGCATATGTTTCCAAGCCCATCTCACGATCCGCGCTCTTTAAAGCCATACACCAAATTGTTCCAATGGAATAATCGCTTGCAACACCAATTATGATGATCACGAAAATCTGATATGGCAAAAAAAACGGAATTGCAGGGATTCGGAAACTTGAATGCCGATATGATCAACGCCTTGATCGACAATCCTTACGAATGCCCGATCGTCATCGATGATAAGGGCCTGATTCGCTTCATGAGCCGGTTCAGTAAAAGTCTGATCCATATCGATCCGGAAACGGCCATCGGAAAACACATATCGGAAGTCATTCCGGAAACCCGCCTGCATGAAGTTCTGGAAGAAGGAAAAGCACGAATCGGAGACACGCTTTATATTGCCGGACGGCAGCAGGTCATCTCCAGAATTCCATTAAGAAATGTCAAAGATAAAATCATCGGTGCTGTCGGCAAGGGGATGTTCAACGAAACAACCAAAGTACGGGAACTCCACCGCAGAATCGAACAGTTGAACGGCAAAATTCTGGCTTTTCAGGAACAGGTCAATAATATGAAGGGCGCCCAGGAGATGGTGGGTCAATCCGCTCTTATCAGCGCCGCAAAAGAAAGTGCGCTTCAGGCCGCCCGAACCCATGCATCCGTGTTGATCACCGGTGAAACCGGAACGGGCAAGGAAGTGATCGCCTATTATATCCACACGAACAGCCAGAGAGCTAAAGAGCCGTTTATTCGAGTCAATTGCGCCGCGATCCCGTCCGATTTGTTTGAAAGTGAGCTGTTCGGCTATGAGGCAGGCGCTTTTACCGGTGCGCGTACCAAAGGCAAACCGGGAAAATTCGAACTGGCCAAAGGGGGGACGATTTTTCTGGATGAAATCTCCGAATTGCCGTTACCCTTGCAGGCCAAGCTTCTTCGCGTTGTTCAGGAAAGAGCGGTGGACCGGCTTGGCGGCACCCAATCCATCGATGTCGATTTCCGGCTCATTGCCGCTACGAATCGCAATTTACAGGAGATGGTCAACAAAGAACAGTTCCGGATGGATCTGTTCTTTCGGATCAACGTCTTCCAGATTCAAACCCCTTCCTTAAGACATATCCGCGAAGACATTCCGATGATATCGCGGCATTTGATGTTCTCTTTAAAGGAGGAAATCGGCTGGGGCCCATCCGATATTTCAGACGAAGCCACGAAAACCCTTGTCCAATACACCTGGCCGGGAAATGTCCGAGAGCTGCGAAATGTCCTGGAACGGGTCATGATCGTTTCCAGGGCGAATGTCATTCACAATGAAGATCTTCCCGTGACAATCCGCAATCACAGTGTCCGAACGCCTTTTCCGGCAGCTGATTCTCCTGCCGGAACCCTTCGGGATCAATTACAAAATGCCGAAAAAAGCATCATTCTGGAAACTCTCCGCTGCACGCAAGGCAACAAACAAAAAGCCGCACAACTTCTAGGAATTCACCGGTCATCTCTGTATGAACGACTGAAACGCCTAGAATATGATGCGGATCACTGATGGCTCCGGAGGATATTTTCCCGAATAGGTATATATGTTATTGCCATATCACATGGCACATCGTTTGCATTCAATTAACATTTCAGTTAGCTTTAAATAAACATCGAGAGGTGGGATATGAAAAAAATCGGGTTGACTGTTTTGAGTATTTTGTTTATCACCGTCCTGATGGCAGGAAGTGTACAGGCGCAATGGCGTGGGTATTACAGAGGATGGGGCCCTCCGATATTTTGGGGTGGCCCGATCGTAATCGCACCACCGCTACTTCCATTCGGGTATTATCCGCCCCCGCCCCCTGCCGTTGTCCGACAAGCACCGGTATATGTGCAGCCGCGGGACGATGATGATAGTTACTGGTATTACTGTGAAGATCCAAAAGGGTATTATCCTTATGTTTCGACGTGTCCATCCGGATGGATGAAAGTGGTTCCACACAACAGGCCACAAGCAATGCCCAGAAATGATTGAGAAGGAGAATAACGATGAACCGGTTACAAAAATTACTGACCATTTCAACTGTCGTTGCACTCACAGGCT
Source organism: uncultured Desulfobacterales bacterium (assembly GCA_964418135.1). Lineage (GTDB taxonomy): Bacteria > Desulfobacterota > Desulfobacteria > Desulfobacterales > Desulfatirhabdiaceae > RAAP-1. The sequence goes on along the minus strand of CAYQKZ010000023.1, from coordinate 16,143 downwards.
GTGCGACGATGCCTCCCGGCCCGAGTGTTATGGTGATGCCGCCGCCCGACAAGTCTTTTGAAGAATTCCGTCAGGACGATGCAGAATGTAGACAATGGGCCGAAGTGCAATCTGGGTGGAATGCCAATGAAACCGTCAATCAAAACCTGGCTGCGGGTGCTGTCATCGGAACGATCGTGGGAACCGGTCTGGGAGCAGCGATCGGCTCTGCTTCCGGTAACGCCGGTGCCGGTGCTGCCATCGGAGCCGCGGGCGGGATGGCTTTAGGTACCGCCAGTGCCGCCGAGCCTGCCCGAGCGGCCGGGCATGAAGTCCAACGGCGATATGACATTGCTTATCAGCAATGCATGTATTCCAGAGGAAACCAGATTCCGGGTCATGGCCATGGCTATAGGCGGGGTTATGTTCCCCCTCCGCCCCCCCCGCCTTATTGACCTATGAGATATAGCAGGTTTTAGATTCCATTCAATTTATCCCTCAATCTCTGTATCCGGTTTATCCTGAGAAACACGCGCCAGAAGAAAACCGGCTATTCCCAGTGCCAGCAGAGACACGATTTCAACAGCAGGCGTCAGTATCTGTTCCGAAACATTTTCATGGATGCCGAAAATGCCAAAACCGATAAAAATGATCGAAGCTCCCCACTTGACAGCCTGCTCCGGGATATGTTTTCCCATGACAATGCCGATGACGATCCCGATGGCATCGGCGATCAACATACCGATATTGGTACCGAACCATACGGCTACCGGTGATTGATACTTGGCTGCCAGGGCAACTGTGGCCAACTGAGTTTTATCACCCATTTCTGCAATAAAAAACGCAATGGCCACCGTCCAGAAGGGGTTGAACGAAAATCTTTTGTCTTCGCCTTCCAGCTTATCGCCACGAATTGTCCAGAGGCCGAACAGAATAAACGAGATTGCAGCGGCAATCTGGATGGTGCTGAGCGGTACGATCGTGGTCAGATAGTTACCCACTGCAACGGCCAGAGCATGGTTCAGTGCGGTTGCTGCAAAGACTGCCCACATAACTGTCGATGCCTTGTACCGGGTAGCAAACGCCATGGCGAGCAGTTGGGTTTTATCTCCCATTTCCGCCAGAACCACAAAAACAAGCGAAGTCCAGAAAGCAGTCATCTTTCTTCTCCTATTGGTTAAAAAAAAAGCGAGACCTTCAGCATGACAACATGTCATACTGAAGGTCTCGCCAATTGGTATGCCAACGACATGGCCAGGTGAGATTCACCAGTATGTTGACCATGTCCTTTGTAGCTACTCCCCTTCAATACACGTACTATATCAAAGACGGATAAAAAATCAACTTTTATTGCAATGGGCCGAAATACGACTAATTTTCGTCTTGATCGTGATTGAATCTTATTCATTCACGTGTATTGAATTTAGAACCAAGCCCAGATGGATCACTTATTAGGCATTTCGCAGATTTTCCGGATCATGTTATCGAGAATCAGCTCCGAACTCAGCTTGCTGGATTTGAGGCTCAGATTCGTCTGATCCATGCCGATGATGGCATCGATCAGTTCCGCCCGGGTGAAGCGATCGGCTTTTTGCATGGTCATATAAATTGGATACGGGTTGGCCGGCTGTTTGATCAGAAGCAGGTCGGTTGCGGGTGACGCCGATTTTTTCTCTGTCGATGCCGGTTTTTTCCTTTTTTTCACCACGGGTGGTGCGTCGGATTCCGATTTGGCATGCAGCCGGGTTTCCCATTCTCCGAGCCGTTCGATCAATATGGCATCATGGGCCTGAAGTGCTGGCAGGATCGTCTGGGAAAATTGTTTTTTGAATTGATCGAACGTCATTCCGGACTGCCAGAATTTACCGGACGGGCTGTCCAGAAAATCCTTGACGATCAGAACACGCCGGATCTGGTTGATAATACCCGCAACGATTTGAAGTGGAAAAAAACCTCTTGTCAAGAGCGATTTCAGATAAAACGCCGCCGCATCATAATTGCGGTCGGTAACGGCATTGGTCATCTCGAAGATCGGATCCTGCCGGGTGCGGGGAAGTGCGGATTCCACATCTTCCACACCGATGGTTTTCCGCTCTCCTACATACTGCACCAGTTTTTCGAGATTTCCGGCAAACAGCCGCAGATCGAATCCCGTGATTTCGACCAGCTTTTGAAACGCCGCCTTGTCGAGGGTTTTTTCAAACGGCGCCAGAACGGTTTTCATCTGCTCGGCCAGCACCGCTCCCTGTGCCTGCCGGTCCGCCCAGGATTCTCCCTTCGGTACAGAACAGTCGATGGCCAGCCCGGTTTCAACGATCAGCTTGTACAGGCCTTTTCGTTTGTCCACCATGTCCGCTGTCAGGATCAGATGATTGCCTTTGGGAAAGCCTTTTTCAACCGCCTGCTGAAGGGCTTTGAGAGGGTCCGAGCCGTCGGTTTCCGCTGAAGCGGGAGGATTCTCCGCACAATAATCCACCAGACCATCCAGCCATGCGGTATCGCCAAGGGCATCCATATCGATGTTCAGACCGGCATAGGTTTTGTTGCGGACATCGTCGAAAGAAATATCCGTGACCGACAGCAGACTGAAAAAATTGCGGGCCGCTGTTTTGAAATCCTTTTCATGGTATGCTTCCTTGGCTTTATCCAGAATGTCGGCCGCATTTTTCCTGGCATAAAATATCCGCGTATCCAGAAATCCGACGACTTTTTCACCCGAAAAAAAAGAATAGGTATTGACTTTTTCGATCACCGGGTAAACGTTTTCTGGAAGACCATCCACAGGCTCATAACTGAATGCCTGTTTTTCCGGCGGGATCAATCTGTCGAGGAGGGTCTGAATCGTTGTTTTATAGAGCATTTCATCCCCAAAAATCAGGATGACCGGTGGGAACGGACTACCGGATGTCAGGTCTCTTAGATAAGATTTGATTTGAGAATACTGTATCTCGGGCATTGGGTATCACTCTCTATCCCCCCTCCCGACCTCCCCCTGTTGGGGGGAGGAGCAGAGAGACACCCTCACCCAGCGGGGGGCTGGGGGGTATTCAACATGGCCGAAACGATTGATCGAGGCCAATTAATATTTCGCGGTTTAAGGCAACTCAAAAAATATAATCTACCATGATTCATTTGGATGTCTGGTTCATAAGCCTGCCTTGAAATCACCGCTGTTCGATTTTCTTTTTTCGATATTGAATATACCCGTCTTTGAACGATTCGTAGGGAACGATGGCCGCATCTTTCAACTCCTCGTACTGACCGATCCGAAACGACAGGTCGTTGATGGCTTCCCCGGCCTTCAATGACCAGGTAACGATCGTCTCGTTGTAATAAGCCAGGGGTGTAAAAAAACCGTCTCCGGCAATCCCGACGGTATCCCGCAGTGTGGATGGACCGACAAAAGGCAGCACCAGATAGATGCCGTTACCGATACCGAAACGGCCCAGCGTCTGGCCGAAATCCTTGTCCGGCGGATTCAGGTGGGAATATTCCCGTGACGGGTCCAGGAGCCCCAGAACCCCGAAAGATGAATTGTAAACAAATCGGCACATTTCGGAGGCCATGTCATCCATCTTTCCCTGTAACAGGCTGTTGGTGATACGAATCGGCGCACCGAGATTGTGGAGAAAATTTTTAACACTCTGACGGGCCGGTGTGGGGACGACTGCCCGATATCCTTGTGCAAAAGGCTTCAGTACCCAGAAATACAAGCGGTCATTGAATTCGAAAATCGCATTGTTGAGCCCGGACAGGGGATCGGCAATCGTCACACGCGGTGTTTCATCATCCAGATAATCCTCATCGTCGGATGAATCCGTCGGGGGGGGCGGGGTATCGTCGGAATAAACAACCTGAACAGTAGTCAGAAACATGAACATTCCGATGAATATCAGGACAATCGTAGTTTTTTTCAAAAAAAACCTCTTTTCCGATGGGCCGGTACAGTATTCATACCGATCAGTTTTCGATTTTGATATCGACTTTCTTCTTTAACCGTTCGATCAACTGTGTCGGGGTCTCCTTGGACAATATCTGATCGAACTGGGTGCGGTAGTTTTTGATCAGACTGACACCTTCGACATTGACATCGTAAACCCGCCATTGATTATCAACCATCAGCATGCTGTAATCCACGGAAATTGCGGTGGGCTGGCGCTCGACTTTGGTGGCCACCAAGGCTTTTCCTTCCGACACCATTTCCTGATTCAGAAAAATGACCGTTTCCCCCTTGTATTCTCCCTGAACCTTATCCATGTAAGTGTTGCTGAGATGGTCGGAAAAAACATCGACAAATTGCTGCTGCTCCTGAGGACTGAAGGTTTTCCAGTTGCGGGCGAGGGCCCGTTTGGACATTTCGGTGAAATCGAATATCTTCCGGGTGATTTCGAAAATTCTGCTTCGCTGCTGCTGGCGCTGAGAAGGATCCTTGAACTTCGGATCGTTTAATATGCTCAATACGTTTTCAATCGGAATCTTCAGTGCGTCCATGGGCGAAACGGCCGCAGTCAGGCCGGATTGTCCGGTCAGCAGAAACAGTATTGTCAGAATCAAAACAGAAAAAAAACGGATTCGAATTGTTGACATGCGAACACTCCCATAAACCGGCCGAATAAATTGTTTAAAGATATTCACATGGATACACAGGATGGACAGGATATGAAAATCTGTATCCTGTTCATCCATGTAAATTTAACATATCGCGATCTGGAATATTATTTCATGTGAGTTGTCTAATGTCTACGGACATAATCTTGACTTTACCCCCCCGCTGGGGGAATATCTGAAAAGTACAGATTATGCTCATTCACAATATATATAAAACCATTATTTTTAGTGTCAGCCCGTTGAAAAAGCAAGCGATATTTTGGGAGAGTACAGAAATCCAAATCAAGTCAATGGCATTGGCTTGACACATCCGGCTCGTTCGCTGTAGTATGCGCCCACAAAAGCTTGTTGCACAAAGGGGTTATCCATGGCTATCCTGACCACTGTCAAACTGACGGTATCTGCTTTGGGTCGAAAGACATTGTCTCCTGTCCAAAGACTCGGCAAAATGACCGTATTTTTTTTCTGGGGGCTGACACATATTTTTTCTTTGCCTTTTCAGATATATAAAGTTGTGGAACAGGTTTTTTTCATCGGAATGAAATCGGTTTTTGTCATCTGTCTGACCGCTGCATTCACCGGCATGGTTCTGGGGCTTCAGGGATATTACACCTTGGTGAAATTCGGTTCCGAAGGCATGCTGGGTGCGGCTGTGGCCTTGTCTCTGATTCGGGAAATGGGGCCGGTACTGACTGCCGTCATGGTCATCGGCAGAGCCGGATCGGCCATGGCGGCAGAAATCGGCATCATGCGGATATCCGAGCAGATCGATGCATTGGAAACCATGGATATCGACCCCATCAGATATCTGGTCAGTCCCCGTATTGCCGCTGCTCTCATCAGCTTTCCGCTGTTGACGGCACTGTTCGATGTCATCGGCATTTTCGGGGGATACCTGACAGGTTCACTGCTTCTGGGCATCAATCCAGGCATTTATTTTGCGCGGGTGGAATCCAGTGTGGTGATGAAAGATATATCCGGAGGGTTTTCCAAGTCCATCGTATTCGCTGTGGTGGTGGTGGTCGTTTGCTGTTTCAAGGGGTATTTCACCCATTTACAGTCGGATGGATTCGGTTCCAAGGGTGTTAGTCTTTCAACGACATCCGCGGTGGTCATGTCGTGCGTGCTGGTGTTGATCGTGGACTATGTGCTGACTTCCATTCTGCTTTAGGAGCCATTCATGACAACACCGATGATTCAACTGAATGATATTCATAAAACGTTCGGCACAAACAGAGTTCTGGACGGCATAACGCTCAGTATTTATCAGGGAGAGGTCACCACCATCATCGGCAAGAGCGGCGGCGGAAAAAGTGTTCTGCTGAAACACATCATCGGCTTGCTGGAACCGGATGCCGGCCAGATCCTTTTCAATGGACGCCCGCTTTCCGAAATGAAACGCCCCGAACGAAAGCACCTGAAAAGAAAGTTCAGTTACATGTTTCAGGGCAATGCGCTGTTCGATTCGTTGACGGTTTATGAAAACATCGCCTTGCCGCTGAAAGAAACGGCTGTTCTGCCGGAAAAGGAAATCCGCCGGCGTGCTGTTGAAAAAATGGCGCATTTAGACATTCTGGGCAATGAAGACAAATACCCGTCCCAGCTCTCCGGCGGGATGAGAAAACGGGTGGCGCTGGCGCGATCGCTGATGACCGACCCGGAAATCATTCTTTTCGACGAACCCACCACAGGCCTGGACCCGATTCGAAAAAACGCGGTTCTCAGCATGATATCCGACTATCAGAAGAAGTTTGGATTCACCGCTGTCGTGGTCAGTCACGAAATTCCGGATATTTTCTATATCTCGCAGCGCATTGCCATGCTCAACGATGGCCGGATTCTGTTCGAGGGAAGCCCGGATGACATTCAGCGCAGCACGGTTGCCGACATCCGGAATTTCATTTATGGATATGAGGCGCCGCAGGTTACGCATCCCGGCAGAAGCAGCCAGCCTTATGTCGAACGGCGATTCATGCAGGAAATGGTCCGGCTTCAAAATCACGATATCGCTTTTTCGCTGATTGTTTTTACTCTCGTCAATATCGATCAGATTTATGAACATGCCGAACATATCGCCGGTCAGACCGCCATCGAAAATCTGGCACTCAAAATTCGTCGCAAGATTGCGATCACCGATTCCTGCTCCCGGATAGGGCTCAACAAAATCGTTCTGCTGATTACGAATGCCGACCGGGCACGGGCACATGCATTTTGTGAAAGCCTGGCGCAAGACATTCAAGCCAATGACTTGATCTGTCCGAAACCCAATCCGGATTTCTGTTTTTCCATCAGCGTTGGGTTTGCCCAGGCCAACCGGGACAGCAGCCTGGAAACGTTGCTGGAAAATGCAGAATCCAGTGCGAACCCGTTTTACGAATTCAAAGTCTGCTGATCTGGAGGAAGCATGCAAAAAACATCCGTCGAAATGGCAGTCGGCATATTCATGCTGATCGGAATTGCCTGTGTAGGATATTTAACCATTCAACTCGGGAAGATGCAATGGATGGGCGATACATACTATTCGTTGGATGCCAGATTCAAGTCCGCAGCAGGCTTGAAGTCCGGCTCTCAGGTGGAAATCGCCGGTGTTCAGGTCGGTCAGGTCGGTGCCATTCAATTTGATCAGCAACGCCAGATGGCTCTGGTTCGGTTGAAAATAAGGAAAGATATCGTGTTGACGGATGATGTCATTGCCTCCGTCAAAACATCCGGCCTGATCGGAGATCGCTATATCAATCTCACCCCGGGCGGATCGGATACCGTCCTGAAATCCGGAGACCAGATAACGGAAACCGAATCCGCCATCGATTTCGAGTCGTTGATCAGCAAATATGTGTTCGGGAAGGTCTGAGGTCAACGTATCGTCAATCTTGACTCGACTCTAAAAACCTTCTATGAAATTGAGTCGTTGATCGTCATTTCCTGAAATTATTTTATCGGCGGAGATTATACTTTCCGAAAAGACGTAAAGATCGCAAAGTCAAACCAACGTTATCCACGTGTTATTTCGAGCAACAAAACAACGGATATTCAATATAATTAATGAAACAGCTACTTGAACGAATTATTTTGCAGGCCCTGACATCGGCTTATGAGAACGGCCTGTTTACATCGCCGAATTTTCCGGATTTTGTCATTGAAATTCCCAAAAATCTCACGCATGGAGACTACTCCTGCAATGTTGCCATGGTGTCGGCCGCCGTTCAGAAAATGCCTCCCCGAAAGATAGCGGAATCAATCATCCAGAACATTCAGAATACGGAAGGACTGATCGATCGTGTGGACATCGCAGGCCCGGGATTTATCAATTTCTATCTCCGTCCGGAATCCTGGACACGGTTTGTTAAAAAGGTTCATGAACAAGGGGTCCGGTACGGATCGGAAAACATCGGTAACGGAAAAAAAATTCAGGTCGAATTCGTCAGTTCCAATCCGACGGGTCCGCTGCATGTCGGTCATGGCAGAGGGGCGGCGGTCGGAGACAGCGTATCCAACATTCTGTCTTTCTGCGGCTACAGTGTTCAGAAGGAATACTATATCAACGATTCCGGCAGACAGATTGCGACATTGGGCAGATCGGTTTTCATTCGGTATCAGGAGATTCTAGGGGAATCCGTTCGATTTCCGGATGACTGCTATCAGGGAGACTACATCCGGGAGATCGCCGGACGGATTCTGGATATGAAAGGCCCGGATATGCTGGACGAGCCCGATGAAAAAGCCGTGATGTTCTGTGCCAGATATGCCGCGGATCTCATTCTGGAAGGCATGAAAGCGGATCTGGCATTGTTCGGTGTCGTTTTCGACCGCTGGTTCAGCGAACAGGGATTGTACGATTCCGGAAAAGTGGCGTCCGTCATCGAATCGTTCCGGAACCGCAACACCATCTATGAAAAGGACGGGGCCCTGTGGTTCGACACCACATCCCACGGAGATGAAAAAGATCGGGTCGTTGTCCGTCAAAACGGTCAGACCACATATTTCGCATCCGATATCGCCTATTACTATGACAAATATGACAGGGGGTTCGAGAAAGTCATCGATGTCTGGGGGGCGGACCATCACGGATACATTCCCCGGGTAACGGCCGCCATCGTTTCCGGCGGGTACCGAAAAGATCAGTTTGAAGTCATCCTGGTGCAACTGGTCAGTCTCCTGCGGGCCGGAACCCCCGTGGCCATGTCTACCCGCGCCGGTGAATTCGTAACACTTCGGGATGTCATTCAGGAAGTCGGCAAAGACGCTGCCCGATTTATCTTTTTGACGCGCAGCTCCGACAACACGCTGGAATTCGATCTTGAACTGGCAAAACAGAAAACCAACGACAATCCCGTGTATTACGTCCAGTATGTTCATGCCCGGATTTGCAGTATCGTTCGGAAAAGCACCGAAATGGCAATCATCGACATCGTTCCGACCCAGGAGTCCCTCTGTCGTTTGAATACCCCGGAAGATATCGCACTGATCAAAATGCTGATCAAATTCCCGGAAACCGTCCGATTCAGTGCGGAACTCCTCGAACCGCACCGTATCACGTTTTATCTGATGGAACTGGCTGCAGCCTTTCATGCTTATTACAACCGCCAGCGGGTCTTGACCGACGATCTTTCGTTGACCCATGCCCGACTTTATCTGATGAAGGCCGTCCAACAAATCATCGCCAACGGACTTTCACTCCTAGGTGTTTCTGCGCCGGAATCCATGTAAGGAATGAGACCGGCAGCCGAAAGCCGCCGGTATTTCAGGGCTTCCTGATTGCTAATTTACAAAAATCCAATGAAAAGCAAAAACCGTTCAGAAAACAAGCCGCCCGCGTCCCCCCAGTCCGATCCGTATCAGAAACGGTCTGTCCTGTGGATTATACTCATCATGTTCATTTCCGGCTGGATGTTTTTTCTCGGTGTTATTGTCGGCAGAGGAACGGCGCCGGCCATGTTCGATTATCAAAAGATCGAAACCGAAATCGCCGTACTGACCAAGACGTTTATGGAAAGCCGAAAAACGAAAAACGACCTGGACTCAGACATTCTGGCAACACAGGCCGAGCTGGAATATCCCGAAGAACTCAAAAAGAAAACAGAGGATCCGGCCAGGATGCTGATACCGACGCCACCCTCAACACCGACGCCAGCGCCGACACAGAAACCGTCCGCAGCCTCTCCAATACCGGAAAAACCGCTCAGGCCGGCAGAAACACCGAAACCTGTCCGCCATGAACCAGCTCCAGGAACACAACCTCCCCCGGTAAAGTCCGAGATGCAGGCGGCGGCCAGGCCGGAGCCGGTCGAATCCGCTCCGGATGCCATCAGAACTGCACCTGATGGCAAAATCCGATCCATGTATGATATCAGAGCACAGCATGCCAAAGAAACGGCACCGGAAAAAACCGTTCCGGCCGCTCCTGAACGAACGCCAGCAGCGGTTCCCAGACCTCAACCGCCTGCTTCCGACATCAAGCCGGCACCAGCAGCCCAGCCGGTCACGGTCCAGATGCCGTCTCTGATGGATAGGCAATCTGCCGACGCGCTCATCGAAAGCCTTCGCAGCAAAGGCATATCCGCCTCGAAATCACCGAAAATGATTCAGGGCAAAGGGGTGTGGTATACGGTCGTGATCGGAAAATACGCCAGTTCAACGGAAGCGGATGCCGTCATGAACCGTTTGAAACAGGTGAATGTGGATGCCGTCAAACAGTGATGTATTTATTGTCCTTTCACCGGAGACTGCGTGCGGATTGCTGTAATGCATCCAGGGAGCGGATTGTTCGATTTTTTAGATAACCTCCAATTCAATCATAGGCAACAGCATGAAAATATCGAAAGAAGACGTCATACATGTGGCCAATCTGGCCCGCCTCGAACTGGATGAGGCAGCGGTCGAAAAATTTTCTCATCAGATCGGCTCCATCCTCGATTATGTGGATACGCTGAACCGTCTGGATACCACCGGTGTCATCCCCACCTCGCATGCCATTTTCCGAACCAATGCCTTTCGAGAGGATGAAATCCGGAACCACTTGGCACGGGAATCGGCGCTGGCCAATGCACCGGAAAAAGACGACAGGACATTCCGGGTTCCCAGAGTTATCGGCTAATAGGATATATCGAATATGAAACTCTATGAATTGACCATCAGCCAGGCGTCAGCCCTGCTCAGCGAGCGTCGGATCTCGTCACGGGAACTGACACAGGCCGTTTTGGACCGCATCGAAGCCGTTGAAGACCGGATCCGCGCCTATATCACGATCCATGCCGACCTGGCCCTGGCCCAGGCGGATATTGCAGACAAAATCCGTTCCGAAGGCCGGGCAACCCCCCTGACCGGTATTCCGATTTCCCTCAAAGACCTGATCTGTACCGAGGGCATTCGAACGACTTGTGCTTCCAGAATTCTGGAAAATTTCATCCCCCCTTACGATGCCACGGTCGTTCGGAAACTGAAAGCAGCCGGTGCGGTTCTGGTCGGCAAGGTGAATATGGATGAATTTGCCATGGGTTCCTCAACGGAAAATTCCGCCTTCAAAACAACGCACAATCCTTGGGATACCTCCCGGATTCCCGGCGGCTCCAGCGGCGGGTCCGCCGCCGCCGTCGCCGCAGACATGTGCCTGGGTTCTCTGGGGTCGGATACCGGCGGATCGATCCGTCAACCGGCATCTCACTGCGGGGTGGTCGGCATGAAACCGACATACGGCCGGGTGTCCCGGTTCGGGCTGGTGGCGTTTGCATCTTCCCTGGATCAGATCGGACCGATCACCAAGGATACACGGGACTGCGCCCTGCTGCTGAATGCCATTTCCGGTCATGATCCCCAGGACTCCACATCGGTTCCGGAACCGGTTCCGGATTTTACCGGTTTTCTGAATGGCGACCTCACGGGGCTGGTTGCCGGCATACCCAAAGAATATCACGCCACCAGGGGTCTCGATCCGGAAGTGGCCCAGGCCGTGAATCAGGCCGTTCAAACACTTCAAGACCTGGGTGTTCGCTGTGTCGAGGTTTCGCTTCCACACACCGCGTATGCCGTAGCCGCTTATTATGTCATCGCTCCCTGTGAAGCCGGCTCCAATCTGGCCAGATACGACGGTGTCAAATATGGATTTCGAGACAAAACGGCGGGCACGTTGATCGATATGTACCGAAACACCCGATCCAAAGGATTCGGGCCGGAAGTCCAGCGCCGGATCATCCTGGGAACCTATTCCCTGTCTGCGGGCTATTACGATGCCTATTACGGCAAGGCTTCCCAGGTCCGCACCTTGATCATGGACGATTTCAAGAACGTGTTTCAATCCTGCGATCTGCTGCTCTCACCCGTAACACCCACCCCGGCCTTTGCCATCGGCGAAAACGCGGATGATCCGCTGACCATGTATTTATCGGATGTATTCACACTTTCCGCCAATCTGGCCGGTATTCCCGGCATGTCCGTTCCCTGCGGATTTTCCAGTAAAGGACTTCCTATCGGACTTCAACTTATGGGGCCGCATTTCAGCGAAGGAATCCTGCTGAAAACGGCATATCATTTCGAACAGGCAACCTATTTTCATAAACGAAAGGCGATATTATGACAAATATTCTTCCGGAAGGTGATGATTTGAGAAGAGCGACCCGGTGGATCACCGAAGAGCGCAGTGCTTATCCCCAGAAAACGGCTGCGGAATTGATTGAAGAAGCGTGTTTGAAATTTGATCTATCCCCCCTGGATGCCGAATTCGTTCAGCGATTTATCCGGGAAAAGCTGTTTACGTGATCCATGTCCCGAATCCGAATTCTTCCCGAAATCCTTTCCAATAAAATCGCAGCCGGAGAAGTCGTAGAGCGGCCGGCATCCGTGGTCAAGGAACTGGTCGAAAATGCACTGGATGCCGGAAGCTCCCGCATTGTGGTCGAGATTGAAAAAGGCGGAAGATCCCTGATTCGGATCAGTGACAACGGCTGCGGCATGAGCCGGGATGATGCCTTATTGTCCATCGAACGGTATGCCACCAGCAAGATTTATTCAGACAGCGATCTGTTTGCCATCACAACCCTGGGCTTTCGGGGAGAAGCCATTCCGAGCATCGCCTCGGTATCTCGATTTACCCTGATCACACGGGAAGAAACCGCCGAATCGGGAACGGAAATCGTCATGGAAGGCGGAAAGCTGCTGAAAGTTCAGGACACCGGATCTCCGCCCGGCACCCAAGTTACGGTCAAGCACCTGTTTTTCAACACCCCGGCCCGGCAGAAATTTTTAAAGACCATCCCTACGGAAATGGGGCATATTTCCGAAGTCATTTCCAGCATGGCATTGGGATGGCCGAATATCCACTTCAAGCTGATCCATAACGGTACCGTTCTTCAGAATTGGTCTGCCGCGAAAGACCCGTCCGACCGAATCACCGATATTCTCGGAAAAGACTTCGCTGCCGGCTTTTTCACCGTTCATATGGAAAATGACGGGATTGCGATTTCCGGCTGGCTGTCGCTTCCTTCCATCACCCGAACCACGTCCGAGAGCATAACGGTTTTTGTCAATGGCAGGCCGGTCCGCTGCCGGATGGTTCAGCATGCCCTCTTGCAGGCTTACGGGGGACGTTTGATGAAAGGGCGGTTTCCGCAGGCAGTTCTTTTTGTTAGAGTTCCCTGCGATCAAGTGGACGTCAATGTCCATCCGGCCAAACATGAAATTCGTTTTTCCCGACAGCAGCAGGTATATGACGCCATTGTTGCTGCGGTTTCAGACGGTCTTGTCTGTGAAGAAACTCCATCCTGGGCCCCCTCTCATGTCCAGGTTCAGGCAGCCGTATCCGAAGAGCGGACGTTTGTTGAAAAAAAGGCCATGGACTTCGTTTCTGCTTCCAATACCCAGTCCCCAACCATCGGTGTCGGCCTCAAGCCGGTTCCGATACCCGCCTCGCCAACTGAGACACCAACACCTCTCAGGCCACCGATACCCAGAAATCAGCCGCCATTGTGGGAATCGTCTCATTCCATCCTGACCCCCATCGGACAGGTTTACGATTCCTACATCATCTGCGAATCCGGGGAAAACTTGATTCTGCTGGATCAGCATGCGGCCCATGAACGGATTATTTACGAGAAATTATCGGATAACGCTGCACAGAGACGGCTTCCGGTTCAGCGATTGCTGATTCCGGAAACCCTGGATTTGGGATATCGTCAGGCTCAGATTCTGGAAAACCTGATCCCGGAGCTGGACCGTTACGGCTTTGAAATCGAACTCTTCGGAAAGGATTCATTTGTGATCAAATCGGTTCCTGTCATCCTTTCCGGAAGAGAAATCAAACCATTGGTGATTGAAATGGTGGATCGCATCCTGGAAACCGGTCTGACGGCCAGTCCGGAAAAAGCTCTGGATGCCTGTCTGAAACTGATGGCCTGTCACGGTGCCGTTCGGGCCAATCACTCCCTGACTTTGGCCGAGATGTCCACCCTGATCACGGATCTGGAAGCGTGCAAAATCCCTGCTCACTGCCCGCATGGCCGCCCTACCTGGATCGAGTGGTCCAGGCAGGATGTCGAGCGGTTGTTCAAGCGGACGTAACCACGGGCAGCGGTTACTGAAAACATCACGTTAGAAATCTGCGAAATCCTTTTCATCCATGGGGATGATGCTGTCGGGATGAGTTCGTCCAGACAGGCGGGGGGGCAGGGCTCTTCTCTTTGCAGCGGGCACTCTTGAAACGGACAGCGATTTTTTGGGGGGTTGCTTGGCTGCGTTCTTTCGTCTGTTTGGGCGGTAATCGTCTGTTGAGGCATTTCCCGTCACCATTGTAGACAGTGCATCGACAAAAGATTTCATCTCTTCCGCCTGTGCATTCAATTCTTCGGAAGCAGCGGCCGATTCTTCGGATGTTGCGGCATTCTGCTGGGTGACCCTATCCATTTCCGAAACCGAAATGTTCACCTGCTCGATCCCTTGAGCCTGCTCAGTGGATGCTGCTGTAATTTCACCTACCAGCTCGCCGACTTTACCGGTACTGCCGGCCACTTCCTTAAAGGCATCATTGGTTACTTCTACCAGGGTGGTCCCTTCCATCACCTTGTTTAAAGTTCCTTCAATCAATACAGCCGTGTTTTTGGCGGCATCCGCAGCCCGCATTGCCAGATTCCGGACCTCGTCCGCGACGACCGCAAATCCGGCACCGGCTTCCCCGGCTCTGGCAGCTTCCACAGCGGCGTTCAAAGCCAGAAGATTGGTCTGAAAAGCGATTTCATCGATGGTCTTGATGATTCTCGATGTCTCTTCACTGGCTCTTGAGATTTCCAGCATAGATGTTATCAGTTGGCTCATGGATGTATCGGCTTTATTCACCACTTCTCGGGTTTGTTTCATGAGAATGTCTGCCTGACCGGCATTTTTGGCATTCTGCTTGGTCATGGAAGACATTTCCTCCAGCGACGCAGATGTCTCTTCTACGGACGCCGCCTGCCGAGCGGAACCTTCGGCCAGAGACTGACTGGAAAAGGCCAGTTGGGCCGAAGCGTCCGCAACTTGTTCATGTGAAGAGGTCAGTCCCTGTATCGTTCGACTCAGAGTCCTGACAATCTTCCGAACTTGAAAAAAGCCGATGACTACCATGACAGCCCCGATGATCAAAGTGGCCAGAAAGGTGGGAAAAATAGTGCTGTTCAGGGTTTGTTCTATTAGATTGCGTTCCTTCCCGACAAAAAACATGCCAACGATCTTGCCGTCCATGTCTTTCAAGGGCCAGTATCCGGCATCATAATTCTTTCCCATTACGGCGTTGACATCCAGAAAGGTATCCCCTTTTTTCAGTACCGTTTCAATCACCCGGGGGTTTTCCAATTTTGTGTTGACTACTCTTTTTCCTTCTTTTGTAAGCGTGGTAGCCGTCCGCATGTCGCCTTGAAATATCGTACACTCCACGCCGTATTTACTTTTAATTTCATCGACAAAGGCATCCGATGACAGATCGAATCCTGTGGTCACGGTGCCGATCACCATATTCCCCCTTCGGATAGGGGTCCCCGCCCGCAGGGAAAATTTGACCACCGTTCCCTCTTCGATATTTGTCGATGGCTGACCGGCAAGCGATTTCTTGACATTGATCTGGGAGAGAACACTGTCTCCGGTTTTGTCGGAATGCCCCCTTCCCAATACGTTGCCGTCTTTATCGGCGATGGTAAGAACAGAAACCTGGCGGGATTTGACATACCCATTGCTCATATGCTGCACGTCAGCTTTATCCGCATTCTCCACAGCCGTAATCAGATATTTATTTTCCGCCAACGTAGCAGCGGTACTCACCGCTCTATTCTTCAGATCGTCGATATGCCTTTGAACCAGTTCCATCATTTTTTGAACATCTGACCGCCCCTGGGCATTCAGTCCGCGATTCAGCATGAAATAACTCGTTCCGTAAACAACGCCGCCGACCAGCATGGCTGTAATGACAATCATTCCGATGATTTTTCCGAATAATGATACCCTCATGCCCTCTCACCTATCCGTTGTTGAAGTTATTATTGTGACATGGATTCCAAATATCTTATTGTTCGCCCAATCTGCGATGCAGTTTCGGGAATT
>CAYQKZ010000022.1:0-22539 GCA_964418135.1 uncultured Desulfobacterales bacterium | reverse complement strand
GAACGCCTCCTCAAAAAGGTGGTCGATCTATGATCGTGCGATTGTTTCGATACGCATATGCCCAGTCCAAAACACGCGCCATGAAAAGCCGGCTGCTCAATCATGATGACTGGCATTATCTGCTGCGGATGCGAAACATCGATGATATTTTCCGCTATCTGAGCGCCACGGATTATGGCCTCTTTCTCTCCGGATTGTCCGCTGCGGCAACCGATTCCCGATCCATCTCCCTGTCTCTTCACGACTGTCTTTTCAAAGATTACACCAAAATTATCAAAGCGCTGCCCCCAAGCCGAGCAATGGTGCTTTATGCCCTGTTGACACGATATGAAGCTGAAAATATCAAAACCCTTCTACGGGGCATCTGGCAGGGATCTGCCCGCATGTCGGTCCGCCCCCTGCTCTACCGGCTGGGAACTCTTTCCCGGCTGCCGACGGAAGCCCTTCTGGAAACGCGGCAGATTCCGGATGCGGTGGATTTGCTGAAACAAACTGTTTATCATGCTCCTTTGGTTCATGCCCTTGCCCTGTTCCGGACACAAGACAGACTTTTTCCGCTGGAGATGGCGGTGGATATGGCTTCATTCCGGCTTCTGCACGATCGAATCGACAGCCTGGGGGGGGCAGACCGGAACACTGCCGCCTGGCTGGCCGGCGTTTTTGTGGATGGTATCAATCTGAGCTGGCTGGTACGGTTTCGGACGGCATACGGCCTGTCACCCGAAGAAATCATCAATTATTCCCTGCCCCATGGTCATCTCATCACCCTGAAGGATATCGGCAATCTGACACGGATTTCCAATCTGCCCACTTTTCTGGATAATCTGCCGCATCCTTACAACAGCGCGCTCGAAAGCGTACAACAATGGAATCAGATTCATCCGTTTTTTCAGACATGGCTTGTCGCCGAACTCTACCGGATGTTTCGAAAGAATCCGTTTCACATTGGCCTGCCATTTTCCTATATGCTGTTGAAAGAGATGGAGGTAAAGGCGCTGGAGGGTCTGGTGTCGGCCATAGAAGCCGGTGAATCGTTCGAAGGGATTCTGCAATTGTGCCAAGGCTGCTGGATGCAGGACGCCTGGAACGAAAATCGGGAAGCTGCGTGAAAGGGGCTGTTCATGAATAACAAGGCATGGAAATGGCATGAAACGAAGTTAGAACCAAAGCCCAATTCAGGATATGCTTACATCGACGATATGATTTTATCCCAAAAAACAATTGGCCGTCAAATCCTTCAGACAATTTCGGACCATGAAAACAAAATTACGTCACGAGATCTTCAAAAAATAATGGTTCAGGAGATGACTGTCGGAAGAAGAGATTTTCAATCTGCGCTGAAGTCTTTGATTTCAGATGGTGAATTGGCCTATACCTATATCTATGGATGCACGTTTATCGAAAAATCATTCAATCGCCCCGTCCGGGTCGGATCCCGTGTCATCCTGACGCCACCAGAGCATCATCCCGTGCTGAACGGATCTGATATCGCCGTAGTGTTACAACCAGGGGCATCTTTCGGATGCGGCCAACATCCTACGACCCGACTGGCCGTTCAGGGAATTGAAGTGGCAATGAAAATGCTTTGCATCGACGACAACAACCCTTCGACAATGCTGGATATCGGCACGGGCTCCGGCGTTCTGGCCATCAGTGCGTTAATGATGGGAATACACCAGGCAGTGGGAACGGACATGGACTCCTGCGCCATTGCCGAAGCCGGGGAAAATGCCCGAATCAATGGCCTGTCTCAGCGGTTTACAGCTCTGGATATTCGGGCAGATGAAATCGGCGGGCAATTTCATCTGATTACCGCCAATCTCCGGTATCCGACACTGGCAACGCTGAGTTCATATATTGCATCACACCTTACTGAAAACGGCGCTGCCATACTTTCCGGCATTCGAGAAGATGAAGCCGAAAAGCTGAAACATCTCTATGCCGGACATAATCTGGATTGCCGATGGAAAAAAAATGAAAACAGGTGGACAGGACTCGTTCTTTTCAAGCAGACGCCTGAATGAAATCAGTCGATATAAACTCTGTACATCATATTGAATTTATTAGAATTTAAGCTATTTATCGTGATCGATTTTTTTCATCTCCTTATCGGATTCCCCTGTTTGGTCCGGTTCTTCCATCGACTTTTTAAAATTTTTGATGGATTTTCCGAGTGAATTCCCTAGTTCAGGAAGCTTTCCGGGGCCAAAAACAATGAGGACGATAACCAGAATAACGATCAGATGCATTGGTGAAAAAAGGCCGGATAACATAACGATTTCTCCTCTTTTCCAACAAAGTAAATCCGCTGGAATTTTACTTGTGACATCGCATAACACCCCAGTTCAGAAAAAGGGTTCATGCAGTCAATCACTAACACCGGCACATGACTTCTGCGGACCACCCGCATGGGCAGTGCCGCCCATCATGGCGCCGGCCCAGTTATGCTGTAACCATGTGTACCCACGATGATGGCATCATAATCCGATGCACTGGATTCCGCAATGATTTCTTCTCGCACAAAACCTGTAATTCATGAAATTGATTTCACCGCACTTTCCTTATGCTCCCTCTCCCAGCGGGGGAGGGTTGGGGTGGGGGTTCAAAAGTTAAGATTATGCCCGTCCGCAGTATATTAATGAATTCATGGTAGATTATATTTTTCAAGTTGCCTTATGCAACCAGCATGCAGATGATATCCATGACATTCGTGCGGGTCGGACCTGTGATGAACAGATCATCGAGTTGCTGGAAAAAATGGTAGGTATCGTTATTGATGAGATATTTTTCAGGATCGATTCCCTTGCGTCGCGCATCGGCACAGGTATTTCCATCGACAAACGCTCCGGCTGCATCCGTGGGTCCGTCCGATCCATCGGTTCCGGCACTGAGCATCGCGATATGCGGCCACCCATCCATTTCCAGAGCCGCCGCCAGCGCGAACTCCTGGTTCCGACCGCCTTTTCCGTTGCCGTGAAGGGTGACCGTGGTCTCCCCGCCTGCCAGAATACAGGCAGGAACGGCAATGGGATGCCCTGTCATCACCATCTCTTTGCCGATTGCTGCAACTGTCCGGGCTATTTCTCTGGCCTCGCCCTGAATAAAAGAGGAAAGAATCAGGGGAGGATATCCGAACGATTCCGCCTGCCGGCCGGCCGCATCGAGTGCGGCGCGGTTGCTTCCGACAATTAAATTCTGGCTGTTGACGAAAGCGACATCCCCGACCTTGGGTGTTTCCGCAATCCTCCCTCGGACACCGTCTTCAATCAATGTCAGCACCGATGCCGGCAGCTTTTCCCGAAGTCCATACCGGTCAATGATATGGTTGCAGTCGGAGAAGGTACTCGGATCAGGAACCGTCGGTCCCGAAGCGATCACATCCAGAGGGTCCCCCACCACATCCGAAAGAAAAAGGGAAACGAGCGTTGCAGGGAAAACGATCCGGGCCAGTTGCCCGCCCTTGCAGCAGGACAGGTGCTTGCGCAGAGCGTTGATCTCGAAAATCGCAGCCCCGCAGTTCAGGAGAAGTTGAGTTGTCTTTTGTTTCTCACTCAGTTCGATGGGCGTACGGGGAGCGGGAAAAAGGGCACTTCCCCCGCCGGAAAAGGCGCACAGGATCAGATCTTTTTCCGTGCATCCCTTCAGACGATCCTGGATGAACCGCGCCGCCTGCAGCCCGGCCTGATCCGGTACGGGGTGTCCGGCTTCCATCACACGGATTTTTTCTAGCGGCAGTCCATGGCCGTACTTGACGGTAATCCAGCCTTCCGTAAGTCGATCTCCCAGGATATCTTCGAGGGCTTTGGCCATGGGTGCCGTTGCCTTTCCAAAACCGGTCACGATGATTCGTTCGAAAAAATCCAGAGGATATGCCTGCTTACCGATGATGAGAATATCCGCCGATCGTCGAACATGACGACGGATTGCCGCTTCGGGATCCACGGCGGAAAGTCCGGCTCTGAAAATGGCTTCGAGGGTGTGTTTGGTCTGTTGATTCATGTTGGTGAGGAGGGAATCAGCCATTTGTTCATTATCGCATCCAGATTGCCACTTCGAACCAGCGCATCGATGGCCTTGTCAAGTTTTCGACCCAGATCGGGATTCTTTTTCGGATAGGCAATGCCGTACGATTCCACACTTTCGAGATCGATCAATCGGCCGGAAACGGTATTCCGGGAAAGCCATTGTTCTATGACCGACTTATCGAAAACAATGCCGTCAATGACACCTTCATCGAACATCTGCGCCAGATCCGGAAAGATGCTCAGCCGGCGGACGGTATATCCCGGATATTTCTCCATATAGATATCTCCGGTGGAACGGTTTTTGACACCAATCGCTTTTCCTTTCAGGTCATCCAGATTTCCGGCCGTGCTTTCCGGACGAACCAGCAGCGCCAGCCCCCCTTGATAATAGCTCTTCGTGAAATCGACAATTTTCTTCCGTTCTTCCGTAATGGTCAATTCGCTGATGGCGACATCGGCCAGACCGTTTTCCACGGCTGAAAAAAGAAGGCTGAAAGCCGTCGCACGAAAAGAAACCCGATATCCCATCTCACGGGCGACCGCCTCGATGACATCGATATCGAAACCAGCCGGTCTGCCGGTTTCATCCTCGAAAGCAATCGGCGGATTGGATGTTTCGACGGCCACCCGCAGCACGGGCCGGGTGTCTTTGATCTGCGGAAAGAGAAGAAGCGCGGCGCAGGCAAAACAGGCCGCGGCCAGCACCATGTATTTTTTGCTGACGGCCAATCCACGGAATTTCGGCAATTTGTGAGTGATCAGATACAGCACCGGCAGGCCGGCCAGGGTAAGTCCGGTGGAGACAACAGCATACAAAGGATGGGCGACACACATGCCATAGATGATATAGATGGCCCCGCCGACAGCCACTACCGGCGTCAATGGATACAGGGGAACCCGATATGTGCGCGGGGCATCCGGCATTTTTTTGCGTGCGATGAAAACGGCGATGAAACTCAGCAGAAAAAATATCCAGATGGCGAAAATGGCGATATCCGACAAGCGGTCGGCATCCAGAAGCTGAAGATAAACGAACCCCAGAACCGACAGCAGCAGAGCGGCGTTGACAGGGGTGTTGCTGTCCGCCTCGATCTTTTTCCAGACACCGGAAACAGGCAGTTGACGACGTTCGGCCATGGTGAACACGATACGCGACAGCGTCATGATATAACCATTCAGGCCGCCGATGATCGAGATCATGATGCCGACGGAAACGAGGTTGCCGCCATAGAGCCCGAAAAGTTTCTGTGCGGCAATGGACGATGCGTCGTGACCCAAAGAGACCATTTGGGCCGGCGACAGCACCTTGATGATCGCTATGTTGATCAGAATATAAACCACAGACAGGAAAACGAGACCGCCGATGATGGCCTGGGGCAGAATCCGTCCGGGGTTTTTCATTTCTCCGGCCACGGATGCCACCTGCGCCCACCCGTCATACGCAAAAAGTGTAGCAATGACAGCCAGTGAGAATGAAGTATCCACGGTGGTGTGGGAAGCGATGTTCAATACATGGCCATTGCCTTTCCACAACCCGAAAACGACCAGCAGAAAAAGCGGAACCAGTTTGCAGAACGTGGCTGCCACCTGCAGGTATCCTGCCTGCTTGACACCGACGCTGTTCACGAAAACCACAAAGGCGATGGCCGCCAACCCGACTACGGCAATATAGTGATCCGGAATGTCGAAGAGCAGGCAGAAGACCGAACTGAAATACCCGGACAATGCACCGATAATGGCGGGACCGTAAATGAACGTCAGCATCCATCCATACAGATAGGCCACCTTGGTACCGTAAATTTCATCGAGAAAAACATAGACACCGCCCGTGCGCGGAAATAGGACACCCAGCTCGCACAGGGTCAGACCGCCGGCAATACTGAGAACAGCCCCAACGGCCCAGGCGGCAAACGCCCATGTGGAATCACTGGATGCAGCCATGACCGCTGCCGGTTTCATGAATGCCCCGGCGCCAAGGACCATGCCTACCACAATGGACAGCGCGCTGATCAGGCCGATATCCGCTTTTAACTGAGGTGCGTCGTTCTTTATTTCATTCATCGTCTATCATCCTATCAATGAGTCGGCAAGCTGCGGCCGGTTGCATCAATAACATTTAACTGCATGATATCACATAAATAATCATCTCACGCGGGCCGTGGGCACCGTGAACCATCACCGCCTCGATGTCGGCAGTCTTGCTGGGTCCGGATATCATTGTCAGGCAACAGGTCATGCCTTCAGATTCGGCATCCGGCCCCGGTCCGACCAGTGCATAGCATTCCCCAAGGCTTTCCAGCAATTGATCTTCAGTAATGACAGCCACATGAATCGATGGCAGCAACGAAACCATTCCGGGCCGGCCCGGCCGGGTTTTCAGTACCAGGGAAGCAGATTCGACGATGCAGTAATCGGCAGATGTCACACCGATCAGGGCGGTCTGGGACTGAACACGGAACAACTCGAAATCGGCAGCTCCATCTCCCGGAACATATACCGGAATACCCCGACTTTTCAACCGCTCCGGAAGGTTCAGGCTGTCGATCAGCGGATGGCGCCAGGCAACCAGGCTTTGCGTGTCGCTCCATTCCGGAATTCGATTCTGAGTCAGATCGACAATGGACAGGGCGGCGGCGGCGGCGGTCGGAACGGAAATCACTTTCAGATTCAGGGGAATGGATTCATCGATGAGTCGATTCAGCAGATACTTTCGATCCTTCAGTACATGCTCGTTTTCCGCCTCCCGTTCCGGCTTCCCCCCGCAGGAGAAAGACGTCTGACCACGGACGTCCGTAGCGGATCGGCAGCCTATCCTGTCCATAACAATGGAATGTTCGCAATGCGTACCCAAAAACACATCATCAAAATTTCGGCGGGCCCCTGCCGAATGCCCCAGAGCAGTCCGAACCTTCTGAATAAATGATATCTTGCTGGAAATGGGTTGCGTGTTCATGGAAAAATCCGTTTCATCAGTCTGGTTCCGATTTCATATCGTCTGCGATCCTGCATCATCCAGGACCAGATCACCCAGCCGGCCTTCTCGATCAGGCTGTTTCGACGCACCTGCCAGGAGGCGTCCCCATCGGCCAGCATGGATCGTAATTCCAGAAGCATGCGGGGGATGTCGATGTGAACCGGGCAGGCTTGCTTGCACGCGCCGCAGAGGGTTTCACCCTGGCAGAGATGATGATAGCGGTTCACGCCGGACAGGAGCGGCGTAACCACCGCGCCCACCGGACCGCAATACGTTGCGCCATAGGCATGCCCCCCGATTTTGGCATAAACCGGGCAGACATTGAGGCAGCCCCCGCAGCGAATACAATAGAGGATTTCCCGGAAACGTTCGTCCGCCAGGATCCGGCTGCGGCCGTTATCCAGAATGATCAGGTAATAATGATCCGGCCCGTCTGCATGTCCGGGTTGTCGGGGGCCGCTGATATGGCTGACGTAACCGGCCGTTTTCTGCCCTGCCGCACCACGGGCCAGCAGCCTCAGCAGAATATCGTGATCCGCCAGGGTGGCGGCCACGCGTTCCATTCCCATGATGGCCGCATGTACGCGGGGAAGTGTAGTGGACATGCGGATATTGCCTTCATTGGAAAGCAGGGCGATATGGCCGGTTTCGGCACAGGCCAGATTGCAGCCGGTAATCCCCATGTCCGCCGCAAGAAATTTTTCGCGAAGGGCTTTTCGGGCTTCCCTTGTCAGTGTCGGCGGATCATTGGTGTACGAAATACCCAGTTTTTCGGCAAACAGCACGCCGATCTCATTTCGGGTTTTATGAATGGCCGGGGCGATGATATGCGATGGATGCTCCCCCGCCAGTTGGATGATGTATTCGCCCAGATCCGTTTCCGTCACTTCGATGCCGTCTGCAATCAGGGCTGCGTTGAGACCGATTTCATCGGACACCATGGATTTTCCTTTGACAACGGATCGCACACCATGTTGCCGGGCGATTTCCCGGCAGGCCTTGACCGCTGCCGCGGCATCCTCGGCAAAGATCACCCGACCACCATTTTCTTCAACCCGATCGGCCAGGGTTTCCAGCAGCACATCCAGGTTGTTGATTGCCTGCTTGCGCAACTCATGGGCTATTGAACGCAGTCCCGGGCCTTCGGGGAGATTCCGGTAGGCTGCGGCCGCACCCTTTCCCAGCCGTTCCTGGAGATTGGCCAGAGCGGTCTGCAGAACAGGATTGGATATGGCCTTTCCGGCTTCATGAATATATGATTGCATATTTGCGTGCTTTCTCATGTCCATATTTCATTCTGAAAACTGTTTTTCGAAGTTTTCGACAAGAATAGGGATAAATGTGGTGATATCTTCGACGACACAGACATCGGACACATTGAAAATGGCCGCATGGGGATCCGTATTGATGGAAACCACAAAACCCGAACCCCGCATTCCGGAAACATGCTGAACAGCTCCGGAAATACCACAGGCGATATAGAGGCGGGGGGATACCGTACAGCCGGTGACACCGACTTGCTGTGCATACGCCAGCCAGCCGTTGTCGCAGACAATCCGGGACCCGGCCACAGCCGATTTTGGAAACAATGCAGCCAGCCGATAGATTAAATTGAGATTATCTTTTTCTCCGATTCCCCGGCCGGCGGCAACGATGATATCGGCTTCGGTAAGGGCGGATGATGCATCCATGTTTTTTCGAATGATCCCGCAAAACAGTCTCCGCCTCGAAGTAAAATCCATCGTCCGTACCGTGACCGATCCGGGTGGAGTCGCAGCATCAGGATCAGGAACAAATGCTCCAGGCAAAACGGTCAGCAGCACCATGGGGTTGTCGGCATGAACATCGGCCATGATTTTTCCCCCGCAGACAGCTCTGCGGAAACAGAGATTGTCATCTTCTCTGACGATGCCTTCCACTCCTGTAATGCAGGCCGCCCCGAGCCGAACCGCCAGCCCCGGCAATACATCCAGGCTCTGGGTCGAGTGGGCCGTCAATACATACGACGGGCGCCGCTCCATCAAGATGTCGGTCAGAACCTGTATATAAACATCCGCGCAGTGGTCCGAACGCCCCGGCACATGAATGGCCAGAACATTTCGTCCTGTTTTGGCGGCAATGGCCGATGCCATATCATTGTCAGTCTCTCCAATCACAACAATGCAGATATCGGATGCCGCCGTTTCTTGTTGAAGCACGGATGCCGCGGCAGCCAGTTCATCCGTGACCGGATGAATCCGGCCGTCGGCATGTTCGGCAATGATGACGATAGACGTGGACATGTTCATTTCTCTGACATCGACAGGCACCGGCCGTGAAAAATTTCCAGAAGTTGAAGGGCTTTTTCCCGGGGTGTTCCCTCCAGAATCCGGCTGGCACGCGTTTTCTGCGGAAGCAAGGTTCGGACAACAGACAATCGACCGGCCGGCGATTCAAGTGAACCGGCCGGAATCACTTCCAATGGGTACCGATTGGCCCGCAGCATTTTGGAAAGCGCCGGATAACGCGGCTGGTTGATGCCGCTCTGCACTGTCAGAACCGCAGGAAGATTCATCTCCAGAGCATCGCGAAGCCCCCCCTCCATTTCTCGCTCGACATAGATTCGGTTCGACGCCGGCATCATCCGCCGGAAAATCACGGAAGTGGCACAGGGCATATCCAGCATTTCAGCCGTCAGTGGGCCCACCATCCCATTCATATCATCACCGGACAAGACGCCGGTCAGGATCAGATCATACCGGCGGGTGCGGGCATAGGCCGCAATCCGACCGGCAGTTACAAATGGATCGATGTACCCTTCGGATTCGGACAGAATATGAATGCCGTGATCGGCCCCGATTCCGAGGGATCTTCTCAAAACCGCATCCACCCTTTCCGGCCCCACGGACACGACATCGATACGGGTATCCGGAATCTCCTCGCGGATCTGCAGCGCCTCTTCGAGGGCAAATCCGTCCAAGCGGTTCATCACGAAAGTATCGGCATTGTATTCAACCCAATTCCCGTTTCGGCTGACATGAACCGGCACATCGGGATCATGAATTTGTTTGACGCATACGAGTATTTTCATCACGAATTTTATTTACATGCCAAATCGATGTCGGCCCGTATCGACCGATTCCAGATATCCAGAACCCGTTTTCTGCTGACATCGAGATATGTATGCTGCATCTCCGGATCATTGCAGAAAACTTCCAGAGTGATGGTGCCATCATACCCGATTTTCTTCAATGAATCGACCGCATTTTTCCAGTCTACGGTTCCCACCCCCAGCGGCATGTGATCGTCGGATCGAGATCGGTTGTCTGAAAAATGGACATGCAGAATGTGTTCCCCCAATTCTTTACAGAATGTTTCATGATTGTCGGAACCGAAATTCGTATGTCCGAAATCGAGATGCAGTTTCAGCCCCGGCACTGCTGCCAGGATTTTTTGAAAGGTGGAAACCCGATCGAAGGGCGCGGTATAATTTTCGAACACCACGGTCAGACCGTACGATGCGGCCATTGTAACAACGGGTTTCAAAGATTCGATATTGAATGCGACCAGATCGTTTCTCATGGCCGGTGGGCTGAAATAGCAAGGGTGGATGTTCATGATCCGGGCGCCGAGATCTGAAAATATGGCGGCACACCGATCCAGTTCCTGAAAACAGGCATCCCGGACTTGCCGGATCGGATAGGCATGCGGCAGGCAGGGGTCGGTATGTCCGACGACGGACAGGCCATAGGCATCGAGAATCGGTTTCAATCCGGCCATATCGATCATGGAGGCATTGGGCCCTTCGATGGTCAGGTCCAGAAAATCAAAACCGGCATTGCCGCAAAAGGCTGCCTGCTCATTCACCGATTTTGACGGGTTGTTCATCATGCCGATTTTCATATTTCATTTCCTTTGGGTGGTGCGTATACTGTCAACGATCATAATCTCAACGATTGCCCCCCCGACGGGGGGGAACATAAGGCAGCAGGGAGGAGATATACTGCAGGATATCTCCGACCGATAACGGAGCCAATTATTTTTCAGAAAATCGATATAACCCTGTATGAATATCATCGGGGTATGTCAACAACAATATCTTCCATTGCTCCAATTCCGACCCTTTGAAAAATATTGACATCTTTCCGGGGGTTTCTTAAAGATGAACGACCAATTGAAAGGAGGATGAGATGAACGGTTCAGAATCGCTTTTAATAACCCTGGTGAACTCCGGTATTGAAGTTTGCTTTACCAATCCCGGCACGTCGGAAATGCATCTGGTTCAGGCAATCGGAAAAAGCGATGCCATCCGGCCCATTCTATGTCTGTTTGAGGGGGTGGCAACCGGTGCCGCCGACGGCTATGGCCGTATGGCCGACAAACCGGCGATTACCCTGCTGCATATGGGTCCCGGGCTTGCCAACGGCATGGCCAATCTGCACAACGCCCGTAAAGCCCATATCCCTCTTATCAACATTGTCGGCAATCACGCTACGCATCATCAACCATATGATTCCCCCCTGAACTCCGACATCCCGGCATATGCACACATCTGTTCCGACTCGGTGTTGATATCACAATCCGCGGATGACCTGGCGGCTTCCGCTGTTTCAGCCGTTCAGGCATCCATGAAAGGCTGGGGGAAAGTTGTCACCATGATCGTGCCCGCCAATCATGCCTGGGAAGAAGCCAATGTTGTTCCATCGCCGGCCCGGTTTCCGCCAATGGAAACGGTTCAGCCGGCAACCTTCGATGCCATTGCCGGTATGCTGTCCAACGGCAAACGCACCGCTCTCGTTCTGGGGGGTCGCGCTCTGCGGGAAGATGCGCTGAAAGCTGCCGGCCGTATTGCCGAGGCCACCGGCGCGGCGCTTCTCTGCGAGACTTTTCCGGCACATATGCAGCGGGGAGCCGGTCGGGTCAAGACGGTCCGCATTCCCTATCCGGTTGAAGGTGCAATGGAATTGCTTGGAAACTACGAACAGTTCATTCTGGCAGGTGCCATGGTTCCAACGGCATTCTTTGCATATCCCGGAAAACCCAGCCTGTTGGTACCCGAAGGCTGCACCGTTCAAACATTCATCCCCATCGACACCGATGCGGCATTGGCACTGAATCGACTGGCAGACAGACTGAATGCGCCATCCGAACCCCAAAAACGCCAATCCCGTGAGATGTTGCCGCACCCCACCGGCGTACTGACGCCCCAGTCCATTGCCGCCAGCATCAATATTCTGCTGCCGGATCAGGCCATTGTGTCGGATGAAGGGGTTACCAGCGGATTCGGTATTTATCTTGCCACCGAACATGCAGCCCCTCACGACTGGCTGGCGATTGCCGGAGGCTCGATCGGACAAGGACTTCCGGTCAGCCTCGGCGCTGCAGTGGCCTGCCCGAATCGCAAAGTGGTGGCCCTTCAGGCTGACGGCAGCGCCATGTACACCGTGCAGGCGCTCTGGACCCTGGCACGGGAAAAAGCGGATGTATCCGTCGTTTTGTTCAACAACCGCAGCTATGCCATCCTGAATTACGAGATGGCCCGCGTCGGCGGCCAACTGCCCAATGAACGAACCTTATCCATGCTGAGTCTGACTCCGCCGGATATCGACTGGGTTCATATCGCGCAGGGCATGGGAATCCGGGCTACCCGTTCCGGCACGGCCGATGAATTTCATCAGCAGTTTGCCGATGCCATGAAAACAAAAGGGCCCTGTCTGATCGAAGCCATGCTGACGGCATCGTAATCCCTTACGATACAGCGGGTACCGCCTCACGGAAAATCCGGTTCGCCAGAGAAATGACGAACGCCTCGGCGGCATCGAACCCGACCTGAGACAGATCGATCGAAAGATGATAATTCCGGGCATCGTACCAGGATACTCCGCTGATCCGCTCGACATAGCGCTCCCGGATTCGATCCATCGAATCGATCATCTCTTCGGCAATGGTTTCATTGGCGGCCGCGTAGTGCTGGATCATGCGCTCGATGCGAAATGAACGGGAGGCATGCACAAAAACATTCAGCATCGGAGCAATGTCCGCAAGCATATGGAAACCGCACCGACCCACGATCACACACGACCCCCGCCGGGCTAGACGCAGCATCACCCGTTGCTCGGCCTCGATCAGGGCATCATCCGAAATGATCCGAAATGGCGGATTGCAGATCAGGTGTTCGGGACTGTCGGCCGAAAACGATTCCATCATTCGAACCCAGAAATTCTGGACGCGCTCGTCCCGGCCGGCCAGTTGATCCTCGCTCATGCCCAGCTCCTGAGCGGCCTGCTGAAGGATTTGCCGATCCAGATAGGCGAATCCCAGCCTGCCGGCGATTCGCTGTCCGAGTTCAGCGCCGCCGCTTCCCACCTGCCTGTCGATCGTGATCTGAAATGGAAATTGTAATGTCATGGTATGCCTCGTATTCTGTTCAAGGTTCACTGTATCCGTTGACTGTTTGTCGCAGATCATCACCGGTCAACGATTGTTTTTTGTAAATATGGTTTGACCGATGCCTTGTCAAATCATTTTTATCTCATTGAAACTTTATTTGGAGGTGATTTATGTTGATCCAGACAAGCTTTGTTGCCTTATTTCTATTACTGGCCATCACCTGTATCATCGGATTTTCGGCAGACCCGGCCTGGACAATGGCTCCCGATGACATCCAGCCCAAGCCGGGGGAGTCGGTGGCTACTTTTGCCGGAGGCTGTTTCTGGTGTACCGAGGCCGATTTTGGAAAAGTGCCGGGAGTCACCCGCGTCATATCGGGCTTTTCGGGCGGCAAGGAGGTGAATCCCACCTATCAGGATACGGTTTCCGGAAAGACCGGACATATGGAATCCATTCAGATTTTTTTCAATACCGACCAGGTGAGTTACCGATATCTGGTCGAATATTTCTGGCGGCACATCAACCCGACCGACCCGGGCGGCCAGTTTGTGGATCGCGGCAGCCATTATCGGTCAGCGATATTCTACCATGATGCCCACCAACGCCACGTCGCCGAGGAATCCAAAAACCGTCTGTCGAAATCCGGCATGTTCAAGGATAAACCCATTGTTACAGAAATCCGACCCTATGAAGCCTTTTACCCGGCCGAGGAATATCATCAGCAATTTTACCGGAAAAATCCCATGCGATATCAATCCTACCGAATAGGTTCGGGTCGCGACCCGTTTTTAAATCAGGTATGGGAAAATGCTCAGGCAAGTACCGGCACGGAACCGGTACCGCCCCCCATACCATTTGTCATGCCCGATGTGGAGAACCTGAAAAAAGGACTGACATCCTTGCAGTACGATGTCACCAGACAGGACGCAACGGAGCCGCCATTTCAGAATGAATACTGGGACAACAAACAACCGGGGATTTATGTGGATGTGGTATCCGGCGAACCGCTGTTCAGCTCCCTGGAAAAATACGATTCGGGCACGGGATGGCCCAGCTTTACAAAACCGCTGGTACCCGGCAACATTGTCGAACGTTCGGACAAGATGCTCTTTATGAAACGAACCGAGGTACGCAGCAAATTCGCGGATTCGCATCTCGGACATGTATTCCAGGACGGCCCCCCACCGACGGGACTGCGATACTGCATGAATTCCGCAGCACTTCGTTTCATCCACAAAGACTCGCTGAAAAAGGAGGGTTATGAAAAATTCGCTGCTTTGTTTGAATGAATTTCAGGCCTGTTCATGATCCAACCACCTCTCGCACTCTCAACATCAGCTCATTTCCGGAAAAAGGCTTCTGGATAAGATTCACCCCTTCTTCCAGAACGCCTTGCCGGGCGATGATATCATCCGCATATCCGGACACGTACAGGCATTTGAGTTCCGGATAGCGGAACATCAGTTTTCCCGCAATCTCCCGGCCGTTCATTTCGGGCATGGTCACGTCGGTAATGAGAAGATCGATTGAACCGGTATGCTTGGCCGCCAGATCGATGGCCGTGCCCGGGTGATTGGCTTTCAGCACGGTGTAGCCATGCCTTTCAAGCATCCATGCGATAATCTTGAGAATTTCCGGATCATCATCGATCAGCAGAACGGTTTCATGGCCCTGTAAGTCTTGCCCGATGAACATACCTGCCGTGGACGGATTCCGGTCGAGATACTTGGGATCTTTATTTTGTCTGTAGCCAAAAGACATCAATTGCCGGGCCATTTCGGCGGATCGTTCAGCCGCTATGTGAATTTCTTCCAAGCCGGCATAGACAGGGTGTTGCGGAGTCAGGTGATCCATTGCCATATCTGCATGACCGAGAATGATTCCCAGCATATTGTTGAAATCATGAGCCACACATCCTGCCAGACGGCTTGCCGATTCGATTTTCTGCGCCTGATAGAGCTGCTCTTCGAGTTGTTTCCAGGTATTTTCAGCCTGTCTGATGCGGGTGATATCCCGCAAAATGGCCTGGATCACCTGCTGACCATCCAATGTGGCCGATTTGGCCTTGAGGGTGATATTGCGTATTTCACCTGAATCGGAAATGACCGTTATTTCCTTGATCTCATCCGAGATAGACCTCAAATCCGCCAGAGATAGATGAATGGCTGGTTTTTCATCGGAGTTCGGTATCAGCAGAAACGATCGGCCTGTCAATAGTTCGGATTTCTCCAGCCCAAGCATTTCGGCAAAGGCGATATTGCATTCCAGGAGACAGCCTGTTTCCGAATCGAACAGACCGATCCCGTCGATGGCTTCATCGAACAACATTCTGAAACGGGCTTCGGAGTCTTTAAGCGCCTGCTCGGCCATCCACTGAGAGGAAATATCGCTGGTGCTTCCGCGTATTCCAATATATCGCCCCATTTCATCATAAACCGGATGACATTCGTGCGCCATCCAGCGGATCGTGCCATCCGGCAGAATCAACCGGAAAATCAGATTGTCCACAACCTGGTTTGTAAATACCAATGCCTCATGACGGGTCCATAGATACAGATCTTCCGGGTGAATGATTTTCATCATCAGATCCGGATCCTGGATGAATTCATCCGCACTGCGACCCGTAATACGCATACATGACGGCGATGAATACAGCAGCCGCCCCTCCGGATTTCTCCAGAATTCCCAGTTGAAAGCATTTTCCGCAATGATTCGGTATCGGGTTTCCGATTCCTGAAGATTTTTCTCTGCCTGCCGCTGTTGGGTGACATCCACGGCCACCACATGAATCAAACCGCTCCGGGGACCCGTGGTCGGTGGAGAATTCTGGCTCTCCGGCCGGTTTCCCTGCAAAGCGATGATCATTTTTTTCTCCGATCCGTGCCAGAGATGGAGATCCAGGGATTTGCCTTTTGGATATCGATAAAAAGTCGGGAAGAAACTGTGAAACAACGGCTGATCGGTTTCGCTGATCCAGCGGCTGAAAGGCGATCCGATCAACTGACCGAGAGGTATGCCCACCATGTTCGACAGCGTCTGATTCGCTTCCCGAATGATGGCGGCTTCATCCAGACTGGCATAACCGACCGGGGCCCGATGATACAGGGCCGCATATCGGTCGCGGGACTCTTCCAATTCCACCTGGGTGCGGTTCACCTCCTCGTTTTGAATTTCCAGCTCGGCCTGGTAAACCTGAAATTCATGGATGAGACGATGCACCTCCTCGGCATTCAGGTCGTTTTTCAACTTCGGATAAGATTCGGCGATGGTCTCGGCACGTTTTCTGAGGGAACTGCCGCGACGCTGAATCCGGACAAACGCATTCACCTGTGAGACCAGTTCCTGGTTGCCGATAGGGCGGGCGATATATCCGTCCGCCCCCTTGGAAAATGCCTGCAACTGATATTCGAGATTGATCCGAACCCCGGAAATCATCACCACCATCGTATTCGTCAGTGCCGGAATCGACTTGATCTTGGCGCACACGTCGGTACCATCCTGGTCCGGCAGCACACAATCCAGCAAAACCAGATCCGGCCAGTGCTTGAGTGCAATACGCAGCGCCTCCTCTCCGGTTTCGGCCTCCAGAACCTCATATCCTGATTTGGCCAGTGTGCGGGAAGTTCCAAATCGCATTTCCGGATCATCATCCACAACCAGGATTCGCACAGAATCGCCTTTATCGGATGAATTAACAACCATGGGTTTCTCCCTCCTTCTTTTCCCGGTCGATGCGTTCCGTAATATCGTCATATACCATGACCACTTCACCGGAAGCCAATCGATACAAAGAATGTTCGATCCACTGCGAGCGATCGTTCCGTCTGTAGGGCAAAACCGGAAATCGCACGGTGTTGCCGGATGTCTGCACATGCTGGATCATCTCGATCAAGCCGTTTTCTGCCACATCAGGCAGGTGATCGAGAAGCCTGGCGCCCTTGACACCGGTTTCCGGCAATTGGCTGATGTTCTGGGCGGAATGGTTGAAATCGACGATGACGTACCCGTTGCCGTCCGGTTGATCCGTCAGAACCAGTACCCCGCTGCCGATATGGTTGAAGAGTTCCCGGTAGCGTTTCTCGGAATCGGCCAGGGCTTTTTCGATCTCGATCATCCGGGTGACATCCTGAACCGCACCGGTAACGACTTTCGGGTTTTGCCGGGTCATATCCGGACGGCCGATCATGCGAATCCAGCGATGTCCGTTGTCGGATATCCGGAAACGGAAGACCTCGTCAAACGACTCGTTCTGTTTCCACGAGGCCGAAAACCGATGCGCCGCATCCTCCTGCCGGTCTTCGGATATCAGATGAAGCAGCGCCTTCAAAGAGAGCGATGGGTCGCGGTTCAACCCGAAAATTTCCTGTGCCGGTAATGATAAGCGGAATATATCGGATTGTACCTGATATTCCCAGTGTCCGACCGATGCCAGATAATTGACTTCATTAAGTTTATCCTGGCTGGCAATCAGAGATTGCTGGGCTTTTTTCAGTTCGGTGATATCCACGAATGTCAGAAGCACACCGGAAAAAGTTATAGGACCGATACTGTATGGAACAATCCGCAGCAGATACCACTGTCCGTCGGTAGATGACACCTGAATTTCCATCGGGCGCTCACTCTGTTTGACTTTTTCCATCCATTCCGACAGAGATATTTTCACGAGATGATGCCCTAGATCCATCAGCGATCGGCCGATATCACTGTCCATGATTTTAAATATGGATTTCAGGGTCGGCGTAAATTTTCGGATATAAAATTGTTCGTCCAGATAAATGGTGGCAATCTGGGTGCATTCCAGCAGGTTATTGATGTCATTTGACAATTCTGTCAGTTCCATGATTTTCTGCTGATGCTCGGCATTGACCGTATGAAGCTCTTCATTGACGGATTGCAGTTCTTCGTTGGTGCTGTGTAGTTCTTCGTTGCTGGCCAGCAGTTCTTCGTTGGTGGCCTGGAGTTCCTCATTGGACGTTTCGAGCTCTTCGATCGTGGCCTGAAGATTTTCCCGGGTAAACTGGACTTCATGTTCCAGATCCAGAATGCGCTGACGGGCTTCCCTGCCCAGATCGTAGGTAACCGTTTCTTCGCCGGATTCAACCGATTCCATTTCCCGTTCTCTGTCGAAAAAAACAACCAGCAGGGTATCCTGGCCTTTTTTTGCAGGCAGGGGCTTGATGCGCATCTGCACCTGAATGCTGTTGTCTTCCGTTTCCACCCGGACATGCGAATACGTAATGGATTCTTTTTTATCAATGGCCCGCTGAAGGCCGGTAGCCAGCGGGATCGAAATTTCGGATACCGCCATTTTAACGATATCGTTGTGCATCCGACCGCTTGGCAGGTGAAAGAACAATCGGGTTTCACCCAGTGTATGCAGCAGTTCAAAATGATCATTGATGATAACGGCTGCCAGAACGTAGTCTCCGGCCATGCCCTGTAAAAAACGCTCCAGAATCCGTTCTTCTTCATGATAACGGATCAGACGGGTACCCCCCCCGGCCCGTTGATGCTGGGGATGAATGGTCCGGGGCGCCGGCAGAACGGCCTCGGCAATCTGAACCACCGGAAGCCGTTTACCCTGAGCCCGGTAGATTTTATGTTTATGATTCACGGCTTCGAAATAATCGGCCATATCTCCCGTGGTTTCACTTTTTCCCAGAAAAAGGATGCCGTCCTGGTTCAGAGAAAAATTAAAAAACTCCATGACCTTGCGTTGCAGAACCGGCTGCAGATAGATCAACAGATTGCGGCAACTGATCAGATCGATGTTGGTGAAGGGCGGGTCCTTGATCAAATTGTGCTGAGCAAACACCACCATCTCCCGGATGCTTCTGGCAATCTGGATGTCCTGCTGCCGGATATGGAAATATTTTGACAGATGTCCGGCCGGCAGATCGCTTCCTGAACTGATCGGATACGTTCCGGCACTCGCACGCAGAATCGCTTCCCGGTCGACATCCGTGGCAAAAATCTTGATCGGAATCGTTTTTCCCATCTGTTCGAGGCATTCCTGGCATAAAATGGCCAGGCTGTAAGCTTCCTCTCCGGAAGAACACCCCGGTACCCAGAGCCGGACTTCACGATTGCCAGCATTTCGGATGAGGTCTGGCATCCATTTATTTTCCAGCTCGGAAAACGATTCGACATCCCGGAAAAAACTGGTGACCCCGATCAACATATCACGGAACAACCGCGTCACTTCCTGAGAATGCATTCTGAGAAAGGCGGCATAATCCTTGAGGGTTTCCACGCGGTTGAGCGTCATGCGCCGTTCTATCCGGCGCAGGATGGTGCTGGGTTTGTAAAACGTAAAATCCAGTTTGGACTCTTCCCGCAGGAGGGAAAAAATGCGGTCCAAATGACTGTCTTCGGTCAGACTCCCCGGAGAGGTATCGGCCCGAACGATCAATGGATGCTTGGACAGCCTGAGCAGTTGGTCCGGAATCTCATCGGGCGGCAGGATGAAATCGGTCAACCCGGTGGATATGGCACTGCGCGGCATACCGTCGAATTTGGCGGAATCTTCGGACTGAACGATAACCATACCACCGGCTTCTTTGATGTAACGGATGCCGCGCATCCCGTCACTGCCGGTTCCGGAGAGAATGACGCCGACCGCTTTTTCGGCCTGATCTTCGGCCAAGGACTGAAAAAAAATATCGATGGGCAGATTCAGCCCCTTGGAGTGATCCGTGTCGCTCAGCAGGAGTTTGCCGTGAAAAATGGTCAGATTTTTTTTCGGTGGTATCAAATAGACGGAGTTGACATCGACCTGCATGCCTTCTTCCGCACGGTATACCGGCATGCGGGTGCGTTTGGACAGAAGCTCGACCATTAAACTTTTGTAATCGGGTGACAGATGCTGAATGACGATAAATGTGATACCGTTGTCCGGCGGCATATGAGAGAAAAAATTCTCGATGGCTTCCAGCCCGCCGGCAGATGCACCGATACCGACAAAAAGCAGAGGGGCTTTGTCTTTGGTAGAGATATCCGAATGCACATCGTCATTCCCGGCCAGGGTTTCTGCCGGTTTGTTGTTTTCTATTTCAGAAGGTGTATCCATGAATTATCCTTTGATTTTATGCATTCGATCCAATTCCACGCAAGATTGAACAGTGAGTAAAGGGTCAACCGGCATCCGAATGCTCCGCCGGCCCTAAAGGGAGGATGATCTGAAACAGACTGCCTCGATCGATCCGACTTTCCACGGTGATTTTTCCCCCGTGTTGATCCACGATTTTTCGGGAAATAGCCAGTCCCAGACCGATGCTGCGCTCCCCGGCGGTTTTACGGGCACTGGTTTTTCCGTAAGCCTGAAACAAGTTTTGAATCTCGGCCTGCGGAATCCCCGGTCCTTGATCTTTCACCTGAATGACGACATGAATATCTTCTGTAAAAATCCGGACTGTTACCGTAGAATGCGGGGGTGAATACTCCACGGCGTTGGAAATGATGTTCATGAAAACCTGTTCCATCTTGGCACTGTCCAGAAAGAGCGGCGGCAGCAGGGAAACATTTTCCACCAGAATCTGCGTGAATTTTTTCTGGGCTGCCAGGGATACCATTTGCAGCGCATTGTTCAAAATGTCGTTCAGGTCATGATAATCCAGTTCCAGATCGAAACGGCCCGAATCGATCAGGGATGCATCCAGAAAATTATCTATCAGCCGCTTCATAAAATCCGCCGAAGACTGAATGGTATGCAGGAACGAAAGGTGTTCCTGGCTTAGAGACTGGCCGGCTTCATCGATCAGAAAATCGGTGTAGGCCATGACGATGCCGACCGGTTTACGCAGATCGTGGGCAGCCATACCCAGAAACTGGTTTTTGAGCTGGTTCAATTTTTCCAGCGATACATTGGCTTTATGCAATTGACGGGTCAGATTGCTGAATTCCCGATTCAACCCCAATATTTCATTCCGGAGCTGTTCCTGTTCCGTAATATCCAGACAGCCCAGAACCAGAACCCCGTCATCTACCGGCAGAAACTGACAGTAGAACGTCTGCGGTTGACGCTGATGCGTATTCAGATTGATCAGATGCAGGGCGTTCGGATTCAGCGCCAACTGGTCGGGGTCGATTCGATTTTCGAAATCGACGATCACATCCTTGAACGATTCACCGGTCAGCGGCCGGCCGATGACCGATCGGGCAAAAACATTGGACCGGGCGATACGATGATCCCTGTCCAGCTTCAGCATCAGCACCGCCCCATGGGCCTGCACATATTCGAACACCAGCGAATGGATAGGTTGTACAGACATTCGATTATCCTTTGAACTGAGACAGAAAAATTTCAATCTGCGGCAGAGATTCGAGAAAATGCACATTCGGGTATCGTACGGCGATGTCCTGCCCCCCCCATTGGAACGCCTGACCACCGATCAGGATGGGCAAACGATCATGCGTCTTTCTGACC
This sequence comes from uncultured Desulfobacterales bacterium, assembly GCA_964418135.1. Taxonomy (GTDB): domain Bacteria; phylum Desulfobacterota; class Desulfobacteria; order Desulfobacterales; family Desulfatirhabdiaceae; genus RAAP-1. The sequence continues at coordinate 746 of CAYQKZ010000022.1, read as the reverse complement.
TGCTCGATGGCGGCGATCAGGTGCGGCATGTTGAAGAAAACACTGAAGGACAACGCCAGGATATCGGGTTTTTTCTCCTGAATCATGTCGATCAAATGCTCGACAGGCGTATCGGCTCCCAGAAAAAAACTGTCCCACCCGTTGGCCTCGATGATATCGGCGACCATTTTGCCGCCGATCTGGTGAAATTCATTGGCCACACAGGAGACGATGGCGGATCGGCCAATATGGTCTGCACTGAACAGCATCGGATAAGCCAACGTCATGAGGTATTCGGTGATCGCCGTAGCCATGTGTTCCGTTGCCACGGAAATTTTTCCAATCTCCCACAAGCGGCCGATTTCATATAATGATTTTCGAAACAAATCCAGATACAGCGTTTTCAGATCGATTCCCTGTTCGAGCAGACCGGTGACCTGATCCAGACATTTTATCCGCCGGCCGGCTGTCAGATTTTCGAAATAACCGTTATACATCTCTGGCGTGATTGTCATACCAACCTTTTTCATTCTTCCCACGTTGGGTGTGTGATGATAATGTCAACAGTCATAATCTTAACTTCCACCCCGCTGGGGGAGGGAGCATTCGGAATGTCAGGAGAAGACATGAAGCAGGAGCTTCATGGATGTCGGTTCCCAAGCTGGAGCTTGGGAACCAGCGGATACCATTTTCATGTCTGGGGGGTGAAGCCATGATCGTTTATCGTGAAAGTCTATAGATTTCCAGAAAATTCATTTCGCAAGGCA
>CAYQKZ010000021.1:12890-22649 GCA_964418135.1 uncultured Desulfobacterales bacterium | reverse complement strand
CATGGAAGTAGTCGGGCTCATCAAGAATGCTCGGGCACGGGGTAACGACAGACCAGAAAGCCATCATCGAGAATGAGGCCAAGTGCTGCCTAACAAAAAGAGGAGCGGAAATTTATATTTGGATCGGAGGATACGCTGTGGATCGTTTTTGCCGCCACATCACGCCGCGTCATTCCGAACAAAGCCGTTGGCATTGCGGGCGGTGCGAAGTGTGTTCAGGGCTTCGTCGTAATCGAAGTCCTGGATATGTCTGCCGATCTGGTTGACCGTATCTCCCAGGGATGATGTCAGCATGGCTTTGGATTGATCGAACAGATTGCCGGCGGTGGTGTTGTTATCGGCTAAAAGCACCTCCAACTGATTCAGAATGGCTGTTACCTGAGAACGGTCTGCGGTATTGGCGAGGGTGTTGTCGCTTTCCGGTAAATCGGCAGATGCGCCGACTTCCGGTACCGATGAACGATTTTCGCCGGTTTCTACGGAATGATTGGCTATCGATATGCCCATATGCTGGAATGATCCGGAATATGCGATCCGTTTCGATGGGGGTGAAGATTTCTGAAAAGGAATTTCCAGCCAAAACACACTGCCGCGGCCGATCTGGCTTTCCACCCCGATGCGTCCACGCATGCCTTCCACCAGCCGTTTGGTAAGAGCCAGGCCAAGACCGATACCGCCGAATCGACGGGTCAGAGATCCATCCCCCTGTTCAAATGCGGAAAATATGATCTTTAATTGTTCATCGGTTATGCCGATGCCCGTGTCCCGAATTTCGCACCGCAGGACGATGCCGCCATTGATCTCATCGATGATGCGCATGGCCAGGCAAATGCTTCCTTTTTCCGTGAATTTGACAGCGTTGCCGACCAGTTGATGCAGTATCCGGCCCAGACGATCGCCATCGCCCCGCATCACGGCAGGGATATTGTCCAGATCAACTGTCATATCCACATGTTTGGTTGCTGCCTGGTCCGAAAAAAGGAGGCATAGCTGATCGATGATCCGTGCCGTCTCGAAGTCCTGAATCTCCAGAGTCATGACCGGATCATCGATGTTGGAAAAATCGAGAATGTCGTTGATCAGTTGCAGAAGCTGCCGGGCCGATGCCGACAGCTTGTCTAAATAATTGATCTGCCTGGCCGTCAACGGGTCATTTTTCAGCAGGAAGGCAAACCCCATGATGGCGTTCATCGGCGTTCGCAGTTCGTGGCTCATGTTGGAAAGAAATGTGCTTTTGATCCGATTGGCGGCATTGGCAAAAATCATGGCCTTTTCCAATGCCATGGTGCGGGAGGCCACCAGATTTTCCAGATTTTCCAGGACTTCGTTTTTGGCATGGTTGGCCTTTTCCGCTTCGTCCCGTGCCTTCAGGAGTTCGGTTTCGCGTTGTTTTTTTCGGGAGATATCCCGGATAAAACTCACGATGCGTTCCCCCCTGTACTGGAAAAAGCTGATGCTGACATCGACATCGATCAAACGACCGTTTTTGCACCGATATCGGGTTTCGAACCGTTCATGGCCAACTTCCTTCACCCCTTTAAGCAGTTTTCGTATTTGTTCGGTATTTTCGGTTGCATTGATTTCATAGACCGTCAGTTGCGTGATTTCATCATGGGTGTATCCCAGCAATTCGAGGCCGGCGGGATTCATCTCCAGAAAACGCCCCTCGGTATCCAGAATGGCAAATGTATCGATGGATGTCTCGAGAATCTGGGAATATACCGACTCTCTTTCGAGTTTGAGGCGTTCGGAAATGTTGCGGGCGGTGCTGTATAGGATAAATCCACCGATGAACAGAAGTACGGACAGGCTGTATGGCACTTTGACCTTGTTCCACCATCCGGTACGAATGTCCGATAGAGGCATCGTAATGAACAAGGTTATGGGGAAGTGTTCCAGGCGGCGAAAAGTATGGAGATAGTCGAGGCCGTCCAGACCGCTGGCGCCCTCCACAAATCCGCTGTTCGGAAATTCATGCTGTTTCAGATAAGTGATCAGGGTGTCTTTTCTCTGCACACCGTAGATTTTCTCCATTTCAATATGCTGGGGAACAGGATAACGACTGACCAGGAATCCGTCATCGCGAATGAGGCCAAGCGCCGCGGTCCGGGTAAATGGCGCATCCTTCCAGTAATCCTGCAATATTCCGACGGGCAGGTTGGCGCTGAGGATATAGGCAGGTTGGCCTTCTATGTCATAGATCACATACCGAAGCGGAATGATCCATTTCTGAATCGTCAGACTTTCAAGCGGTTGAGAAATACTGAGAGGATGACCCTGCTGGAGTTCGCTTCGAAACTTTTGAAATGACGGCTCCTGAGCGAGTGTCGGCAGCGATTGACCCGGCGGTTCGATTGCCGTAAACAGTATCTGGCCGTTCTCTTGCATGAACGTGATGTCGAGCAATTCCGGGTGACTTTCCATGAATCGTTTTACGAGCGTAAATGCGCGTTGGAGATCGATGGGGTCATCCGTTTCGATGATTTCTTGACTCAACCCCAGCATCCGCTTTTGCAGTTGCGTAAAATAGGTATCGACGGCTTTCTCACCCAACGCCATAATGTTCTGTAAGTTATTTATTCGTGAGGCTTTTTCATCACGCCAGGACTGCCAGGAAAATGCACACGCATAACCGGCCAAAAGCAATGCCAGGAGGATAATCACCCAATTGAGGATTTGTGATGACCGGTGATCAGGCTCTGTGATGTTCATAATCACTCCTTGTCTGTTAGCCGGATCCTACAATTTTTTATTCGATAATACACGATCGATCATCTCACGAAGTTCCTTGAGCTGATAGGGTTTTCCCAGAAATGCATCGGGGCGGTCGGGATGCTTTTCCGCCATCACCTGTGCCTCATCGTAGCCGCTGGACAGGATTACCGGGATTTCCGGGGAGATGTTACGAAGCGCTGTCAGGGTTTCCCATCCGTTCATTCGCGGCATTGCCAAATCGGTATACAATATATCCGCCAATCAACAGAAAAGCAGACAAAAAATAAGGGGTCTGGACATTATCCCACCAAGCGCTGCGAAAGTCCGACATGGGTGTTACAATGAACAACGTGATCGGAAAATGTTCCAGACGGTGAAAGGTATGCAAATAGTCCGGGCCATCGAGACCGCTGGGTCCTACCACAGACCCATCTATCGGAAACTGGTGTTGCCTCAGATAAGTGATGAGGGTGCCCTTTCTCGGGATGCCATAGATTTTCTCCATTTCAATCTGTGCGGGGATGGGGTAACGACTGACCAAATACCCGTCATCACGAATGAGGCCGAGTGCCCCTCTCTGTGTAAAGGGCGCATCTTTCCAATAAGTCTGCAATATTTCGATAGGCAGATGGGCGCTGATAATATAGGCTGGTTTGCCTTCCTTATCGTTGATCACATATCGGAGAGGGATTCTCCAACCATGGCTGTCGGAAAGTGCAATGGGTCGACCGATCCGAAGGGGGTTGCCTTGTTGAAGTTCAGACGAATACTGTTGGAACGATGGGTCGTGCGTGACTGAAGCTTCTGTATTTCCCGGAGGTGACTCCGCTGTGAACATGATTTTACCGTCGGTACTGATGAAATTTATATTAATCAATTCAGAGTGATATCTCTTGAAATGATTGATTTGATAAAAGGCGGTATCGATGTCGATCGTTTCATCCGTTTCGATTATTTCCTCATTGAGTGCAAGCATACAGGCTTCAAGGTGCATGAAGTAGGCATCGATGGCTCTTGAACCCAACGCCATGATATTCTGCAGATTGAAGATTCGGTTGGCTTTTTCTTCACGCCACGACTGCCAGGAAAATATCCCGGCATAAATGATCAGAAGCAGTGACAGCAGACAGAACACCCGGTTAAGCGTTCGTGTGGACGCGAGGGTATATTCGGGACAATTCATGATCCATCCTTGATTTCCACGGACTCTGTATCCACCACCAGCAATCAGCCTTATCCCCGATCTCCTTGAGGATACAGATGAAATTTAGGGAAAGGGGGGATCAAGATTGGCTGAAAAAGATGATGAAGTCAATTTTATTCTTTGATCGGTCTTATGCTGCGATTTGATAAAACCTTACCCCTTATAGACCATTCAAAGCAGATGGGTGATCAATAAGGCTGAGGGTAAAATTTTACCCCGACCTTGAACGGTGTGGATGATCCAGATGTAAGTTCGTTGCACCAGGTGATTTCTCCGACATTCATGCTCGGCAGTCTCTCGATGTGGCAGTTGTGGGAAGGATCCACCGCTTTGTAGTCTATCTTGAATACGATAGGCGTTCCTTGCAGGAAGAAATGTTTAGAGATGAAGCATATTCCACTTCCGCTGTGATCCACTAATTGTGCAGAGATGGAGCGATTGGAGTGAAAAAAAGAAATATTAATTGGAATCGGAATGTTACACGCGATTGGTTCGCAGTGTACAGCGTCTTTGATATCCGTCATAATTTGACCTCACCATATGGTATAGTGTGATGGGGATAAAAATCCCAGGGTGCGACGATCTGTATTCCGATCGGAATCATTGTCGGATACATGATATTTTTCTTTCCTGTCTTCACGATTCTCCGTATTGTGCGAATTTTCAGATTTTATCAAACAATAGCAACGCCACTGGCAGTCGTAGCGATCGCAGTATTCGCCGGCCGTGTCGAAGCAATCCGGATTTCCTTCGATGCGTTGAATGCTCCGAATCAGAAGAGATAAACCCGGAAAAACCCCATCAGAGCCCTGATGTTTTCTGTCCATTGTTGTCTCCCATAAAGTATGCGAGTGATCCGTTTCACGACAAATGTATAACATTGTAGCAAGATATACCGCTTCTATGCGATTTGTCCATAGATGATAGGCTTCATTATGACTGAGAGAAATTACCATCTGGGAATTTCTCCCAGTTGATCGTGGGAAGTTGGAAGCGGGGAAGATCAGGCTTTCCAAAGATCGATGTCGATCAGGCCGAGCCGTGCGGCATAGCGGGCCAGATCGATAGCGCTGTGTATTTCGAGTTTCCGCATGATGCTGGAGCGATGATTCTCTGCTGTTTTGGTACTGATAAAGAGTTTATCGGCAACCTGTTTTGAAGTGAGGCCTTCCGCCAGCATGACCAGAACTTCCTGTTCCCGAAGCGTCAGGGCGTCGTAGCCGGATGTGTTTGCGACCGTATTTTTTGCAGGTACGGCGGCCAGTTTTTTAACCACCTGATGGGACACCGAGGGATCCATGAAGTAGTCTCCCTTCAACACATGGTCGATTCCCTGCAACAGCATTTCCGAGGCGGAATCCTTGACCAGATAACCGGTAGCGCCGGACTGAAAAGCCTTGACGATATAGTCGATCTTGGAATGCATGCTGACGACCATGATACGGATATTCGGTAAAAAATGGAAAAGATCCCGTATCAGGTCGATGCCGCTTTTGTCCGGAAGGGATAAATCGACCAGAATCAAATCCGGCTTGAGTTCCCGGGCCATTTGAAGCCCGTGTTCCGCGGTACCGGCCTCTCCGGCCACTTCATATCGGACGTTGCGCTCGATGATTGATTTGATACCTTCCCGGAAAAGCGGATGATCATCGATCAACATTATACGTGTTTTGGATGCCATTTTTCTCCAGACAAAAACCAGGTATCGGTCGATTTAATGTTTTAGACTATTTTTTTTCAGTCCATCTCAGTTCGGCGCAGAAGTCTGCATTTTAGCGGCAGCAATTACATTGGCTGCGGCAGGACCTTTGGTGCCTTCCACCACTTCAAATGTGACGCGCTGACCCATCGCCAGTGTTTTGAACCCGTTGCCGTTGATGGCGGAATGATGTACGAACACATCTTTTCCATTTTCCTGCTCGATAAAACCAAATCCTTTGTTTTCATTAAACCATTTTACCGTACCATTTGCCATAAATTTTCTCCATTCGATAAAAAAATTACACAATGACGGCAGGAACGGGTTTGAAATCCGCCCCTCCGGGTACACAACATGAATCACATTGTTCTGATTGGATTTTGGAATCGACAGATTCTGCTGCAGTTCAACCCCAGGTACACGGGGGGCAGGGAACCATTTTCGTGACACCCGAAAAAATCGGCAGTTTTATTTTCTGACGGAAAAATTTATATGCGTCGGAATGCATGCTGTCTGCGTCATGAAAGAATGTCTCTTTTTCCGTTGTGTCTTCTTGAAATGAAAACTGAAATTCTCTGGTATTCTGTTTCAAAAGACTTTCCTGCATAAGAATCCTCCCATACATACGATGTATAAAAAAAACTGCATGTCATCAACAGAACGAGTCCAATACGGTTTGATCAGTTGGCAGGATTCTGACCGAATCGATGCATCTTGTCCATAAATGGAGGGCTTCATTTTTTCTGAGGAAATCTACCGGCTGGGAATTTCCCCTATTCGATGCGGCGATCCAGTCGATTTTACCGGCAGAGGGAGTTTGATAAATATTTTGGTGCCTTGCAACAGTTCAGAATTAATCGTTATATGTCCCTGCAGCATATTGACCCGTTCCTGCATGCTGCGAATCCCCATGCGCTTGGAACCGGCGGACAAAAATTCCTGTTTTTTTACATCGAATCCTTTGCCATTGTCTTCGATACGAAGAATGACATAGGGATAAGACCCCAGCAGCAGGATGTTCGCTACATTTGCATCCGCATGTTTGCGGATATTGGACATCCCTTCCTGAATCAACCGATAAATATGGATTTCCATGTTCCCGTCCATCTTGATTTCAGACAGGCCGGCCGCATTGAAAACGATATTCGTTTTTCCTTTTTCGGAAGCCTCCGAACAGTAGATTTCAAGAGCTTTCACCAGTCCCATTTCTTCGAGGCCGGGCAGACGCAGATCATAGGCCAGATTTCGGACATCGTTGATCGTCTGTGAAAGCAGGTTGGAAAACGACGCCAGTTTCTCCTTGATCTCCGGCAATGTCATGGATGGATCGATAGGGATCGAATTGAAACCGATTTTCAGTGCGGACAGGTTCTGGGCGATACTGTCATGCAGCTCGCATGAAATCAGGTGTCGCTCATTTTCCTGGGCGGCGATCAGCAGTTGAGAAAGCTGGTGGATCCTTACTTCGCTCTTTTTGCGTTCGCTGATATCCCGAATGAAAGCAACCATTCGTCCGCCGTCGATAGGCTTGTGCTGCACGCTGATTTCAACATCGAGAAGGCTTCCGTCCTTGCAGCGATGACGGGTTTCAAAACGGTCTTCACCCAGATTCCGGACTTTCGATAAATGTATGTTCGTGGCGGAATTCGTCTCGTTTGCATCCATGTCTGTGATACACATGGTCTGTATCTCCCCTTTGCTGTATCCGGTCATCCGGCAGTAGGAGTCGTTGACTTCCAGAATATTGCCCTGCATATCCGTTATCAGATAACCGTCCATGGCTGTTTGAAGGATTGTCGAGTGAATCTCTTCGCTTCTTTTGATCGCTGCCACGGTACGATGGTGCATCACCGCTTCGCCGATATGCGATACAATATTTTCCAACGTATGAATCGTATCGAGACTGAACCGATCTTTCCGATGGTCGGTGAGCTGCATCAGTCCGACGATATTTTTCATGGCACGGATCGGCACGATCGCAATGGAAGCGTACCCGCTGTGTATGCATCGGTTACGCAGGTGGATGTGGGGATAATCGTTGATCAGCCTCTCTAATATCAATCTGGAATCGTTTGTCCAGAAACTGCCGCCGGTTGTAAACAACGAATTGGATGGTGTCGTATTTCCCGAAAGAACTAGTCCGCAGATACATTCCAGCATGACCGAGCCGTCTGGCTTTCTGCAAACATCGCCATTCGGGTTCCGGCCGAACAGGGTGTTTTCCGCAAAAATAAAATCACTCGAAAAGCCGTATTGCGCAAAATATGGAAAGTCCTCCCCGTTTTGCAGTCGAATCCCTACGGCTTCGCAGCCTGTCGTTTGCTTTACCGCGTCGAGAACACGCGGGATCACATCTTGAAATGTTTCTGATTGGTTCAGTATTTCCATCACCTGACCGGAAAGAGTTCGGTACATTTCCGCCTGCTTCAACCGGGTAATATCCTGACCGGTAACCACCGCTCCCACGATGCAGCGGTCCTCGTTGTGGATCGGAGCGAAACTGCAACTTCCAATCCAGGTTTCGCCAGTGTCTTTTCGGCGAAAGATGTATTCGGCATTGGAACCTGTCTGGCCCCGAAGCGCTCGGTTCACGACCTGTTGATTCAAAGAAACCGGATTGCCTTCGGTTGTCAGAACATCGATGGTTGCGATATAAGCATTCAGCGTGATGGGGCATGTATATTTTTCATGGAATTTATGAAAGGTGGCGAAGGCACTGTTGAAATCGATGAATCGCCCATCGGCATCGGAAATCAACACAAAATCGTTTATGCAAGCCAGCGCCGCATCCAGCTTGGCGCTGTTGGCCGGTATCCGCCCATCGGTTTCGGAATCTTCACGGGTTGCAATCACCTGCCCGCGCAATTGCTTTGAGCGCTTGGTCGGCGTATCTTTCAATGCCATAGTTCAATCCTTGGCGCATTTGCTGGTATCGAAACAGATATCCGTTTCGACTTCATATTGCATCCTGCCGCATTGTCTCCTTGAGCAGGTCGAACTGCGATTGCAGTTCACCGATGAAGGTATTGACGGCAGCCATATCCTGATCCTTGGCAGATTTTTCCATCTGAAACGCCACATGCCGCAGCCGTTCGGCACCGACATTGGCGGATGCGCCCTTGATGGTGTGGGACTGACGGTCGACAGCCGGCATATCGCCTGCGTCCAGAAACGATCTGATTGCCTGGATCTGTTGCGATATATCCTCTATAAAGCCATCCTGAATGATTCTGGCCAGGTCTTCATCACCCAGCAGGCGTTCCAGCATTCCCTGTCTGTCCCAGACAGGCAGCTCGGCGTGTATTTCCACGGGTGGAATTTCCGCTGCCGGTTCAACCGGGATATCTGTATATGCATCCTTGTTTTTCGGCAGCCATTTACTCAGGCGGTCTGCCAGTTCCCGCGGCGATATCGGTTTGGATATATAATCGTTCATGCCGACCTCGATACATTTCTCCCGGTCCCCCTGGATGGCATGAGCCGTCATGGCGATGATAGGAATTTGGAATGAGGAATTACGAATTGCGAAGGGTGAAGGAGTGTTGCCTGTTTTCGCCATATTCGTAATTTTTAATTCGTAATTCCTAATTATTTTAGTTGCTTCAAACCCGTCCATTACAGGCATCTGCACATCCATCAGGATCAGATCGTAAGGGAGGGTTTCCACCGCGTTGAGGGCTTCGGCGCCGTTGTCCACGACATCCGCCCGCAAACCGAGTTTATGCAGGATACCCAGGGCCACCTGCTGGTTCGTGATGTTGTCTTCGGCCAGCAGAATACGTGCCTTGCTGCCGGCAAACAGGTTCATGATGTGGGGCGCTGAATGGTATGTATCGATGAAATCCGGCTGCGGTGCGGCAACGCTCCGTTGTGCATCGTCCACGATCGATTCACTGTCTTTCTGCAAGGTTGCGGGCAGGGGCATTTCCATATCTGGCTGCCTGCCCAGTCGAACGGTAAACCAGAACTCGGAACCCTTTCCGACTTGGCTGTTCACACCGATTTCACCGCCCATCAGCTCGGCCAACCGTTTCGATATGGCCAGCCCTAAACCGGTTCCGCCGTATTCCCGTGTGGTGGATGCATCCGCCTGGGTGAAATCGGAAAATATCAGGTCCCGCTTTTCCTGGGTAATGCCGAT
>CAYQKZ010000021.1:0-12880 GCA_964418135.1 uncultured Desulfobacterales bacterium | reverse complement strand
CGCGTACGGAAAAACGCAGGAAAACATCGTTTGCGTTCGGCGGTATGTCCGCCGGTTTCCGCTCTGCCTGCGAAACGTGAATCGTTACTTCCCCCTGATGGGTGAATTTGACGGCATTGCCGGTCAGGTTGATCAGAATCTGTTGGAGGCGGCCCGGATCACCTCTCAACCGGGATGGAACATCCGGATCGGCGGTGCAAAAGAATGTCAATCCCTTGTCCTGTACGCGCAAGGCTATGGTTGCTGCAAAATTCTTTAGGAGCGTTTGAAGATCGAAGTCCAGGATTTCCAGGTCGAGCTTTCGGGCTTCGATCTTCGAGAAATCGAGAATGTCGTTGATGATGACCAGCAGCGATTCGCCGCTGGCGTACACGATCTCGGCATACCGACGTTGCTCGTCGGTCAGGTTCGTATCGAGAAGCAGACCGATCATGCCGATCACTCCGTTCATGGGTGTCCGGATTTCATGGCTCATGTTGGCCAGAAACTCGCTCTTGGCGATGTTGGCCTGTTCGGCCCGCACAGCCAGTTCCTGGGCGTGAATCGTCTCCTTTTCAAGGGCTGCGTTCTTTTGCGTGAGTTCCGTCTGCTGCATGACGATGGTCCGGTCGATGCGGCGCAGGAGGACAAACAAAAACCCGAACGTGACGGCCAGAATGACGATCGTTCCCCCGGCTCCGGTGATGAGCAGCAGATTCCGAGTTGCCATGATCTTTGTCGTATCGAGCATCAGAATCATTTTACCCACATCAGTACCGGATACATCGATCAGCGGAGTGGTCTTCACCCGCCACGATCTGCCGGAAAAAGTCGTATCTGAAGAGGTATCACGAGGATTGTTCCCGTCATTGCCGATAAACGAATCGAGTTCAGCGGGAAACGCAGGCAGGGAAGAATAGATCAGGGCTTCGGTGTGAAATCGGTTCCAGTCGGTTTCCCGGCCCAGCATCTTCATGCCCGCCTCCCAGGCGGAACGTACCAGAACGTCTTTGTGAAGGATCAGCGCAATATCGATATTGTAAACTTTGTGCAGGGTACCCAGAATATCTTCGATTTCCTTTCCCAGTTCCAGATAACCGATGCATACGCCATCGTCATAGACCGGCTGCACCGATCGCAGGGTGAATGTGCCGAGCGGGCCGATTTCCAGGCCGGCCGTTGTCTTGCCCGTACGCTCGGCTTCGCGCGTGGTGAACCGGTTTATCTGGTCTCCGTACCTTTCCGGCTGATGAACACGGAGCAGGCAGACACGATCCGGCCCGGAGAAGTAGAAATGTGTCAGTCCGTGATCGGTTCGCAGCTTGGCAAAGATCGTTCCAAAATCCGTCAGCAGACGTTGCCGGTCCCGTTCCTTCAGGGCCGGACGCAGGGCGACGTCCCGCAGCAGCACCTGTGTCAAGGCATCGAGCATATTGGCCTGATCCTTTTCCAGTCTGGACAGCCCGTTACCGACCTCATCCAATGACTGTTGACTGGAATGATTCAAATTGTCCTGATATTGTTTGACCAGGAGTGCGGCGGCTCCACAGACCAGAAGAAGCAGCAGGCCTGCAATCGGAATCATCAGCCGGTACCAGATCGGCTGGCTGGATGTATCGGCTCCGGAGTGCGTTGCAATCAATCCGGATGTCAAGAGAATGAGCAATGCCAGCATCGATCCCACCGGCAGGACGGCGTTTGCGGCAAATTCCCATTTCCATGTGTTGGCGTCGATATCCATGCCCAGAACCACAGATCGTTCTCCCAATGCCGAATGAGTCAACGGAACCAGCACCGTTATCCAGGTGCCCCAGCGATCCGAATCAGGCCCCACGACAGAGGCAATCCTTGAGTTGAACGTGCGTTCAATGGCTTTGGACGCCTCTTCAAAAAGCTGTCCGGGAGGTGAGTAGTCTTTCGAGTTGGCGGATTCGGAATCGACGTAAAAGAAAATGTCGCCGTTGTGATGACGTCCCAGAAGATAAAAGAACCGGTATTTGGTGTTTGCCTGCTGGGCCTGATAAAGCTGCTGCTTCAGCCGAAGATAATCCGGAGATACCAGGTCGGCATCGGTGCCGGAGAGTGTTTTGACCCGATCGATATTGATGGTTTGCGCCATCAGTCGCGCCTGCTGAAGAATGTCTTCACGCATCTGGCGGTCGGTACGCGTGATCGTCCAGCCGATGAAGGCTGATCCGGCTGCAAGAAAGATGATCAGCAGTATGATTGTTCGACTGTTGACCTTCCCGATCTGATGTTGTTTCGAAAGTTTCATGGGCTCCGTAGTATTGATTTATAATCGTAGCTATTTGGAAATGCAAATCGAAAAAACCGTGTTGGTTCGGCCATGATGGTGTCGAACCGGATCAAGAAAAAACAGCTTGATTTATTTAAAGCATAACATCAATAAGTTAAAGACTGTTATATTGCGATTTCCAACAAACGAGATCATGAATAAACACCGTTGGCGGTCAACGGTATAATCATTGATGGAAATCACCTTTTATCTTTCTCAACCTCGTCATAAATGGAGGGAAAAATTGTCATTCAGTGAATCCGATACGAAAAAGTCATGCCGAAACCTGTTTCTGTTGATTTCAAGCCTGCTGGTTCTGACAATCACAGTCGCCCGTGCTCAGGAGAATCCGTCTCGATCGGGTACCGAACAATCCACATCCATCTTGAACAAACCGGCCTGGTTGACCGATCTGTCTGTCGGCTTCAAGGAAAGTTACGACGATAACCTGTTGGGAGTATCCGGTAAAAACATGTCGAAAAGTTTTTCCTGGGTAACCACCTTAACGCCCAAAGTCGGTATCGATCTGGCCCCGCTTTTTAGCGATCAGAAAGTCCTGCAGGTTTTTTCATTCAATTACGAGCCAGGTTTTTCCATGTATGCCGATGCATCGGAAGAAAACAACAATGCCCACCGCATTTTAAACAAGCTGAAAGCCAAATCCGACAACGTTTCTTTTACCCTCGACAATGCCTTCAGCTACATCGACGGCAACAGCATCGCACCGATCTATTCCGGTGCGGACAGTTCCCGAAGCTGCTATGCCCACGCGCTTCCCCGCGAACGCCGCAATCAGTATCAGGATCGCGCCAAAATCGAGTTTCAACTGGACTTGGACCCGTTTTTCATCCGCCCGGCCGGCTCCCTTCAATATTGGGATATGCTGACCGTCCAACGGGCCGTCAGCGGATATCAGAACTGGGTGGACCGCTATGAAGCCACCGGCGGGGTGGATGTGGGCCGCAAAATATCTTCACAGGCAGCCGTTTTTATAGGGTATCGTTATGGCCATCAGTATCAGGATAAAGTGATCAACTCGAATTACAGCGGCACCAACAACTATCACCGGACATTTATCGGAATCGAAGGAAAATTCTTCGATTGGCTGACCCTGTCGGTACTCGGCGGGCCGGATTTTCGCAGTTACGATGACACAGCTCCGGTCAACGATCATAATCAGGTGAATTTTTATGGGGAATCCGCTCTGACCGCGCAACTGTCGAAACAGGATTCGCTCATCTTCAAGTACAAGGGTTCCCGGTGGGTATCCAGCACCGGCCAGGCGCCAACATTCGACACCGGTTTGGACCTGGGGTATCGCCGCAGATTCGATATCCCCCTTGTCTGGAATCTGGGCTGCCAGGTAAAAAACGCCGATTACACCGTAGGCAATCTCAACAGCGGCTCTGCCCCCTCATTGCGTAATGACTGGCTATATAATTTTTCCACAGGGGTCAGCTATGATTTCAATGCCCATGTCGGCATCAATTTCACTGTTGCGGCCAATCTCGGACGCAACGAACAGAGTGGCATTCCCAATGCCGAGTACCGGCAGTTCGATGAATGCTTGACCGCAGTCGAAATATTTTCCAAATTCTGAAAAATCATCGGGCCGGGGTCGAGTCAACCAAAAGGAGATGACCGATGGGAAGTTTTCTGGTCTTCGAACGGTTTCAATGGCTGGATTTACAGGTCCGGAACGGCAGTTTTCCCAATGCCGTTTCGCTGGCCAGAAAATTTGAAATTTCATCCAAAACCGCCCAGCGCAACATCGATTTCATGCGGGATCGTCTGGCCGCTCCTCTGGAATACAGCACGTCCAGAAAAGGATACCGCTACACCGACGACTGCTATGAACTGCCCCGGCTTTTTGCATCCCAGGAAGAGATACTGGCCGTTCTCATCGCCCAGTATCTGCTTTCCGGAAATGACGGCGGCCTGATCGCCAAAAACCTGGGTACCTTCAGCCGGAAGCTGCTGTCAGACGTCCATCGCTGCCGTCTGCCGCAGGCCGCTCTGTCGGAATCATTTTCCGCTGCCTGGCACGGCTATGCCCCGGTTCCTCCGGATATTTTCCAGCCCGTGGTAAACGCCCTGACCGACAGCCGAATGTTATCCTTTTCCTATACATCCCCCCGCAACAACGAAACCACACAGCGCCAGGCCGAACCCCATCATCTTCAGAATTATATGGCCAGTTGGGTGCTGATTGCCTGGTGCTGCACCCGAAATGACTGGCGGAAATTCTACCTTTCCCGGATGCAATCTCCAAAGCTGTATTCCCAGACATTTACGCGCCGCCCCAGAGAATCCTGGGGTCATCTTCTTGAAGATTCCTTTGGCATTTTTCAGGGCCCCGCATCAATCGAAATCACCCTGGCATTCACCCCTTTCCGGGCCCGCTGGATTCGGGAGCAAGTGTGGCATCCAGCCCAGAAAATCACGAACCGCGACGACGGCAGTCTGGAACTGTCTTTTCCGGTTGCGGATTTTCGTGAGGTGAAAATGAAGATTCTGCAATTCGGCGCCGATGTCAAGGTGATCCATCCGCCGGAACTCGAAGCGGAAATCCGTGAAGAAATCCGGAAGATGGTACGCCGGTACGAAATTTGAGGCAGATCGATGGGTGCCTGTCATTAAATTTATTTTGATGTATGACACAGAATGTCCGTGTTCGTATGATATTAGACATTCAGGAAAATAATTTCGCTGCGTTATCGGTCGGGAATGGCCGAAAAAGGCCTATTCCCTCCCTGCTGCCTTGCGACATGAATTTTCTGAAAGCTATGGGGTGTGCGATATCCTTAAATTCCATCCACACGGAGGTTCACTATGAAATACGGCCTAAAGACATTCGATCAGCACTTTCAGTTTACCGAAACCGCCAGCGGTCTGCTGGACCTGGAATCCGGCCAACCCCTGACGCCGGAAATCATTCAGCCCTTTCACTTCGATGAAATCGGCCGTCAGGCAACCCTGGAAATGCAGGGCACACCGACCAATCTGATGTGCCGCGCCCATCATTACCGGTTTCTGGTCAAAGCCGCCAGGATTCTCTCTTATTACAAATCCGGAGTTACGTTTAAATCTGCCCTTTGGATCAACCATGATTTTGTCAACGATCTTGGTTATCTCACCCTTCTGGGCAACATGCTGGGGCCGTCGGCCTGCCAGGAGCTGTTCTTCGAATATGCGCTGGGGGCTTACGGAGACCGGGATATCTCCAAAACCAACACAGCCCGGCTCATCGGCGGCATGCCGGCAGATCCGGATTTGGCTGCCCGGCAGTGGTTTGCGCAGGCCGATTCGTTTTCCACACGGGTGGTGGGGTTTGGTTTTCGCAAAAATCGCTTTACCCGGCCCGGCCCGGATACCGACAGCCTGACGATTGCCGCAGATGATCCGGTTTTTGTGGTGCGGGAACCCCAGAACAATCACGATCCCAATGCGGTTTCGCTGCTCTGGAAAAACGGGGAAAAACTTGGGTATCTCCGCCGGAATATCGCTGTTCATATTGCGCCGTTGCTGGACCATGGCCGGCTGTACACGGCGGGGGTTGCGGCGGTGCTGGGGCATTATCGGAAGGATGATGAGCGGGTGTATGTGCGGATCAATAATATAAATTAATGCAGATGAAAACAGGTTGATTTTTATCAAATCTTTTTAAAATCTGACAGGGAGAATAATTCATGGAGAAACTGACTATTGATGTTTTAAAGAATGCGATGAAAGGAAATGCTGCGGCTTTCCGGTGTGTTACAGAGTATCAGCCTGCTGGTGGTATGGGCGACAAAATATTTCCGCCAACATACGAAGGGGGAAAATACGCTGTCGAAGACAGAATTGTCGATGGCCAAATTGTTCCATGTGTATTATTGGATTCTGTGCAGTCTCAGGCCAATAGAATGGAATTGTCTCTGCTTGAGGCTGTGCGTTCGAAACGGGTTGATTTGCCGTTATTGACGGTTAATTTTGATGATGAAACCCTTAAAAAAAAGTTCATTGTCACCAGTCTGGATGCACCTCACCGGGTTGCTGATGCAATACTTCGGGACAGTATGTTCGATGGGGTTATGTTCCGCAAATCAGACATCGGCAAGGTTCTTGACACAGCAGACATCCGTAATGCGACCGGCCTGTTTGGACTGAACCCCACTTCACTCGTTTTTGGTATTTGGGACTCTACCGGCCCTAAAGGTGGGCTCGGTGCCAAATTTCAGAGATGTATTGTATCGGAGATTGTGGGGTTTCACGCACAAAGCGGGGTGAAAACACAAAGCCGTATCGATCCCGCTCAAATAATGCTGGGTGCAGGGCCAGTGTATGAACGGGCTGAAAAAAATGGAAAGTTACCGGATTGGACACTTGTTGCCGAGTTGGCTTCAAAAGAGAAGAATCAATTCAAGAAACTCGGTAAAGACGGAAAACCTTCAGAAGCAAATCACGGCAATATTCCCCCATCGGTCTCCAGTGGGGGATACACGATTTCTCGGGCATTGCAAACAACCGTGTTGTCACTTACCGCTTTACGACGTTTGCGGTTTCCATTGTGCAATGCGGCAGACTCTGAATTGGCCGTGGATGTTTCTGCCAGGGTGACATTGGCAGCCATCGGCCTGGCTGCTGCAACACTTGTCCGAGAAGAAGGCGCCGATCTTCGCTCTCGCTGTCAATTATTCCCGACCCAGCAGTTCATATGGGAATTGCTGGATACACCCGGTGAAAAACCACGGGAGTTCATACTTTGCGGTGAAGAATCCATAGAACTTTTGCAAGAAGCCATTGCAGAATCAACTGAGGCCAAACTTCCCTGGTCAGGTAATATTTTTCTGAAGCCCTCACCGGAGTTGATAAAACTCGTCGCAAAAAGTCAGGATTTGGCAACTCATCAGGCGGTAGAAGGAGGGGAATAAATGTTTGGACTGGGTATTCGCTACCTTATGGGGTGGGCGATGGCCGCAGCAGACGGCGCAAAGAAGGAAAAGGCCGAGTGGCCGCCGCACCCGGATCGCATCTATATGGCACTTGCATCTGCATGGTTTGAAACGGGTCAGGACAGCCGGGAGGGCAATGCCTTGAATTGGTTGGAAACGATTGATCCCCCCGGCATTTGTGCATCTGAAAAAAAGAGCGCACGATTGTGACCAGTTATGTGCCTGTCAACGATATATCCGTGATGAAGAAAAAGACCGTTGAAACCATTTGTGCTGATTCTACGGCAGCAATCGCAAAATACAAAGAGGCCGGTTTATCGCTTCTTCCAGAATTCCGCTTCCGCCAACCGCGTTCTTTTCCAGTTGCCATACCGGATAATCCGCTTGTCCACCTCGTTTGGAACATTGTCATTCCTGACGCACACATCGAGCCGCTGTCGTCTCTATGCCGTAAGGTAATGTCTATAGGGCATTCTGCATCATTGGTTCAGGTGTGGTTAACTTTCGAACCTCCTCATCCAAATCTTATACCAATGTTTGGATTTGCCCGCCACCGATTGAGAATTTTTGGGCCCGGTCGATTGCAATATTTGAATGATCGCTACAACCTTAAGGATATTATTGAATTTCTCGATCGTGAAAAAAAGATCGAAGATTCAAAAGGAAAAGAAAAATCTCTGTTGAAAAATCAACAAAAAACACGTTTTCCTGTTGGCCGCCCTGTCAGTCTTCGTCCAGAACCAGGACTTTGGTGCGGATACGATAAACCAGAGGTGTTCGACAACAAACCAAGTTCCGGCAGTCTCTTCGATCCCAGGCTTGTGATATTTTCTCTCACCGGAAAACGTCTCTCATTACCCGCCACCCTCAAGTTGACGGAAACGTTTCGGGGTGCAATATTCTCCATGTGCCAGGAACCGATTCCTGAATGGCTGACCGGTCATACAGCGCAGGGTGAAGCTTCAGCAAAACCGCATATTGCTTTGCTTCCGTTGCCGTTTGCAGGAAGTGAACATGCGGAAGGCCGTCTGATGGGAATTGCAATCGCCCTTCCCAGAGGAGTCGATGCTGCGGAATTCGACAGAATTCTTTTCTCCCAGTTTTGGAACGAACACGGTGAGGAAAGAAAAATAAAGCTTTTCAATGGGCAATGGCTTGAATGTGAAGCGGAACTGGAAACTCGAGAATCACCGCCCGTCAATTTGCGTTCGGAAACATGGACAGATTCTTCCCGTTGTTGGGCAACTGTGACGCCATTGGTATTGGATCGCCATTTCGACGGCAAAGACAAGTGGAGTCGTGCAGCAGAGTCTGTCAAGGACAGTTGCGAGCGTGTGGGACTGCCGCGTCCCATAGATGTGCTGCTGCAGCCGGTTTCGATGTTTGAAGGTGTTCCGCGCAGCAGTGACTTCCCATGGATATCACGAAAAAATGATGGCGGACGAATGTACCATGTCCATGCTGTAATCATTTTCAATGTGAAAGTTTGGGGGCCTGTCATTATCGGTGCAGGTCGATTCCGCGGTTACGGTTTCTGCCGGCCGGTCAAATCTGGAGGGTAAATGTCAATGGCTGAACTCGATGCTGAAAACTTTGGTGATTATTTTTTTGAATTGTGGAAAGTCCAGCCCTTTGCATGGCAAGTTGAATTGGCACGACGGGTGCTGGAAGATGAAAAACCGTGGCCAGAAGCCATTGCGTTACCTACCGCTGCTGGTAAAACAGCCTGTCTGGATATAGCTGTATATGCCCTTGCCTCTCAGGCAAAGCGATTGTTTTCCGGCATACCTCTGACCGCACCACGTCGCATCTTTTTTGTTGTTGACAGGCGTGTTATCGTGGATGAGGCGTTTGAGCGTGCCAGTTTATTATCTGAAAAACTGAAGTCAGCGACAAACGGAATCCTAAAAGATGTGTCTGACGGCCTGCGCCTGTTGTCTGGAGGTCAAGACCCCCTTGTTTGCTGTCAGATGCGTGGTGGCATGTATCGTTCCGATGCGTGGGCAAAGAGTCCCATTCAACCCACCATAATAGCCAGCACGGTTGATCAAATCGGTTCCCGTCTTTTGTTCAGAACATACGGCCGTTCCTTCAAAGCGTGGCCCATACAGGCTGGACTGACAGGTAACGACAGTCTCATTTTTCTTGATGAGGCACACTGTTCCCAACCTTTTTTAGAAACGTTACAGGCTGTCGCCAAATATCGGAAATGGGCTGAAACCCCGCTGTTCTCTCCTTTTCATGCAGTCGTTATGAGTGCAACCCCGCCCGGTGGAGTTTCCGATATTTTCCATGACGAATCTGATGAACCGAAGAATCGCCTTCACCCATTAGGAAAGAGACAACTGGCTTCAAAACCGGCAAAGCTGGTTTTGACCAAGGCCAAAGGGAAGAGTGCCAATAAAGAAATGGCAAAAGAAATGGTACTCCACGCAGAAGACATGTTGAAAATATGGAAAGAACAATTTGATAAAAAAAACAATCAATCCGAGCAGTTTTCTGCGCATCCCGCTGTTGAGCCGGCTACCGTTATTTTTTGCAATCGTGTAGATACGGCAAGAGAGGCTCACCGTATTCTATTCCAGAAATATGGGGATCAATCCATTCTGATGACAGGGCGTATGCGTCCTGTCGATAAGGACGACTTGATATCGGGACCCATTTCATTACTGGGGGCGGATAAATCAGTCGATCGGAGACTCTTATCTCCATTGTTCGTGATTGCCACCCAAACACTTGAAGTCGGCGCAAACCTTGACTTCGATATGCTTGTCACCGAGTGTGCCAGTCTCGATGCGCTTCGGCAAAGGTTTGGTCGTCTTAACCGTATGGGAAGAACGATAGAATCAACAGCGGTCATTCTGATTCGATCCGATCAAGCGGAAAACAGTAATGAAGACCCCGTGTATGGCAGCGCTTTGGCGGAAACGTGGAAATGGCTGAATGAACAGGCAGATTTAAAAAAGGAAATCGATATGGGCATTGCAGCGATCTCCCGTGTTCTGCCGGCGATTGATGAATTGATGAAATTTAACGCACAGACTACTCATGCACCGGTAATGCTGCCTGCTCATATCGATATTTTAGCCCAGACTGCTCCGGAACCGTGGCCGACACCCGAAATTTCTCTTTTTTTGCACGGCTCGAAAAGCGGGCCTGCGGATGTGTTGATCTGTTGGCGGTCAGACCTTATTGAGAGCGAAGAAAATAATTGGAAGGATGCCATCATCATATGTCCACCGGCTTCGCCGGAATGCCTTTCTATTCCGTTCATGCTGATGCGCCGCTGGTTATCAGGAGAAACGGTCGACTCCAGTACGGATATAGAAGGTGTTGTGGACAAAGATAAGCAAGAAACAGAAAATATTTACAGCCGCAAAGTGATTCGTTGGAGAGGGAGAGATGATGTTGAGGTAACAGACGATCCCTTATCCATTCGACCTGGTGATGTCGTAATAATCCCGGCAAGTCTTGCTGGTTGGAATATATTGGCTACGCTGGGTGACAACCCGATTCCAGATTGGGGAGACAGATCATTCATTAAAGCAAGAGACAAGGCGATTTTGCGGCTGCACCCGGAAATATTGAAACAATGGCAATACAGGTCACTTGACCAGCTCAAAGAAATTGCCGGTAGAGAAACTGCGAAGCTGGAAGATGACCCGGATGCGTTACGTGAGGAAATTATCGGTGCGTTGAATGGGGTGATCGATGATCCGGAATTGTCACAAGCTTTGCCTTGGTTAAATGTATGTGTTAAAGGTTTGGCCCATGATTTCATAATGATATCTCATCCTACCGGCGGACTGGTACTGCGCGGCAAATATCGTCTCAATCAATATGAATCGGAAGCGGATGTCTTTTGTGATGAAGATGACCCAACCGCATCCGGCTCATTGTCTGTTCGACTGATTTCACATCTTGCTGGAGTTGCTGATTTGGCTGCCCGTTTTGCCGGCGGCTGCGGCCTGCCGGCACAAATTGTTGAAACGATAAAGACCGCTGGATGTTGTCATGATTATGGCAAAGCAGACCCGCGTTTTCAGGCATGGCTTAAAGGAGGCAATCCGTGGCTGTGTGGTCCATTGCTTGCAAAATCCGAAATCATGCCTTTGGGACGCAAAGAGAGCGAGGCTGCACGGAAACGGTCCGGTTATCCTGCTGGTGGTCGGCATGAGCTTCTTTCTGTGCGTTTGATGCAAAACAAGCCTGATTTCTTGCCGGCAGCAGAAGAACTGAATGAATTACTGCTTCATTTGGTGGCAAGCCACCATGGCTATTGTCGCCCATTTGCTCCGGTAGTGGAAGACACGGCGCCCGTTGACGTTGAATTGGATATTCATGGCAATAAGCTTAAAGCCAACTCTGAAACATATTTGGAAATGCTTGATTCAGGTGTGGCTGAAAGATTTTGGCGTTTGATTCGTCGTTACGGCTGGTGGGGGCTGGCTTGGCTGGAAACCATCGTGAGACTGGCGGATCATAGATGGAGTGAAGCTGAAGAAAGAGAATTGAATAGAGGTAAACAACGATGAATCAATCACTTATTCTGAACGGTATCGATGGATCGAATCCTCTGGGTTTTCTTTCTGCTCTTGGTTCGATCTTGATTGCTCGACATTTTTGCCCCAATGTCCGGCTCTCATGGAAAAAAGAAAATTGTTTTTGGCGGCCCGTTATTTGGGAATACCAGAGTCGTAAAGAGGATTTTACTAAAGAAATGTACCAATCGTTACAGTCAACATCATCTGATCCATTCTTGATCGATAAAAAACTCCCTTTTTCATCAGAATTATTTCGTTCTTCACTTCTTGTTTCAAAGAAGAATGCTGCGCCTGGGAAACGGAGAGAAATTGATTTGTTAGCTGGCTTAGGAAGTGAAATCCATTTTGACAAAAATGGATTATTCAAAGATACAGCCTTTAGAATGATCCGCAGCGGTGATTCCGCAGGACAAGGCCTACCGGCATATGCTCTGGCTATTCGAAAAAATATCAATATTGATGGACTATATAGAACGCTATTTAAGAACTGGGATTACAGCGATGACGAATACAACTTAAGATGGGATCCATTAGAAGATCAGCGTTATGCATTGCGTTGGTATAATCCTGAATTTGAAACAAACAAAAAATATGCTCCCAGAACAATGAGAGGGGCCAACGTATTATCACTTGAAGCGTTAGCTTTTTTTCCTGTTCAGCCACTTAGTTCGGGTGAGATTGCAACCACATGTTTTTCACGGTTTCACGGAAGAGATTTTTTCACATGGCCAATATGGGAACGGCCTATTTCATCAGAAGTCATTAAATCTCTCCTATCTTTATCAGATATTCATAAAAATGAATATCCTTCACGCCAAAGATTAGCTAGGCTTGGTATTATCGATATTTTTCGTTGCGAAAGAATCGCACCAAATAAATACTACAAAAATTTTTCTCCGGCAGTACCTGTTTGATTGATTCAACTTGTTGAAAATATGTTGAAAAGATATTTTTGGTATTGGTTCTAATTTCATCCACCTGCGCCCAGCCTTGGAAATCGGCATGATTGAACAGACCATACCTGACAAAATGTTGCCGGAGGTGTTTACGCACCGGAGAAAGTTCAACTTTGTGCTTCTGTTGAGAGAAAATGGCTTTTCATGTGATCACGGTATCATTTATTTTGA
>CAYQKZ010000020.1:0-22955 GCA_964418135.1 uncultured Desulfobacterales bacterium | reverse complement strand
CGATTGTAGTAGGTCAGCTTCCAAAAGATGGCAGTTTAGCTTTTTATCTAATATTGATAGGTGTCATAGTCAATGCGGCAGTCCCCCCATTGCATGCCTGGCTGACTGATGCATATCCTGAAGGTACGGTAACCGGATCCGTATTCATGTCCGCTTTCACCACGAAAACCGCTGTCTATGTCCTGGTTAGAATATTCCCTGGTACCGAGTTGCTCGTCTGGATGGGAACGACGATGGCCCTTTATGGAGTTGTTTACGCTGTTCTCGAAAATGACTGTCGAAGGTTGCTAGCCTATCATATTATCAGCCAGGTCGGATATATGGTTGCAGGCGTTGGTATTGGAACGGATATGTCCTTGAACGGTTCTGTCTCGCATGCTTTTGCGCACATTCTTTATAAAGGCTTGCTTTTTATGGGTGCAGGAGCCGTCATACAGATGACTGGGAAGCGAAAGCTTACAGAACTCGGTGGACTGTACAAAACCATGCCAATAACATTGGTGCTGTATATGATTGGCGGGTTCGCTATTTCCGCTTTTCCTCTGTTCAGTGGTTTTGTTACAAAATCGATGGTCGTATCTGGGGCAGCATATGATCATCGTCCCTGGGTGTCCCTCTTGCTGACTATGGCATCTGCAGGCACATTCCTTCACACTGGCCTTAAACTTCCATATTACATGTTCTTTGCCAAGGATTCAGGAATCCGGACTGAAGAGCCTCCCAAAAATATGTTGTATGCGATGGGCATGGCAGCGTTTATGTGTATTGCTATTGGTGTTCTACCCGGACCATTATATCAATTGTTACCCTATCCGGTACACTTCGATCCCTATACCGGTGATCATGTTACCAGTGCTTTGGGAATTCTGATGTTTACCGGACTCGGTTTTTTCATGCTCCTGAAAAAACTCGATCCTGAACCCACGATCAGTGTCGATACTGATTGGTTTTATCGTAAAGGAAGCCTCGTTTTCATGTGGTTGGTAAATAAACCAATATCGATTTATGAAAACTATCTAAGTAACATTTACAACACTTGGTTTACACGATTTACGCTGTTTTTTTCTGATTTCCTGGCCAGAATATTTGATGTTCGGCTGATAGATGGATGCGTTAATGGTATCGCAGATTTCTTCTTGAACCTTGCACAAACCATTCGAGTGACAAGTAGTGGCTTAGTGAGAAATTATGCGTTTACGATGCTTTTGGGAAGCGTCGTCATTCTTACTTATTATTTATTTACATGATAAGATCTCACATATGATAAATGCTCTGCACTTTCCCATTTTATCCTTCATCACCTTCTTCCCGCTGGTGGGGATCTTGTTTATTTGTCTGTTGAAGGATCATCAACATGAATTGATTCGTTGGGTGGCTTTTCTGACTGCCGTGGTCTCATTCGTGTTTTCGATTCCATTGTATTTTCATTTCGATTCCAATACCTGGAATATGCAGTTTGTGGAATGCATTCCATGGATCAAGGATTTTGGTATCAGCTATCACTTGGGAATCGACGGAATCAGTCTGTTGTTGGTGCTGCTGACAACATTTCTATCTGCTCTGGCTATTTTGTCGACCTGGACTGCGGTTACCAAACAGGTCAAGGGATACATGATATCTCTTTTATTTCTAGAAATCGGAATGCTGGGTGTTTTCTGCGCACTAGATTTCTTCCTTTTTTATGTATTTTGGGAAGTCATGTTGATACCGATGTATTTTATTATCGGTATATGGGGTGGACCTCGTCGAATATATGCAGCGGTCAAGTTTTTCATTTACACTATGAGTGGTAGTGTTTTGATGCTGATTGCGATTCTGTATCTCTACTTTATGCATTATCGTGAAACTGGCGAATATACTTTCAATATCTTGACTTATCATACGCTACATCTTCCTGCAAATGTACAATTCTGGCTGTTTGTCGCTTTTTTTCTGGCGTTTGCCATTAAAGTGCCGATGTTTCCATTTCATACATGGTTGCCGGATGCCCATGTTGAAGCACCGACGGCCGGAAGTGTCATATTGGCTGGTGTCCTACTGAAGATGGGAACATATGGTTTTCTACGATTCAGTATACCGATTTTCCCACTGGCGAGTATCGATTTTATACCCGTGATTATGTTGTTGTCGGTTATCGGCATAGTCTACGGTGCGTTGGTTTCTATTGCTCAGGATGATATCAAAAAGCTGGTTGCCTATTCCAGTGTCAGTCATCTCGGCTACTGTATGTTGGGGATGTTTGCTTTGAATGTTGAAGGCGTAAAGGGCAGTATTATTCAGATGATCAATCATGGTCTCAGCACCGGGGCACTCTTTTTGATCGTCGGCATGCTCTATGAGCGCAGACATACCCGTCTGATTTCAGAATACGGCGGTGTCATGAAAGTAATGCCTTATTTTGCGACGATATTTCTATTGGTTGCTTTTTCATCAATGGGAGTTCCGGGTACCAACGGTTTTGTTGGGGAATTATTGATTCTAATAGGAGCCTTTAAATCGAACATTGCTTACGCCGCTGTGGCAATGCTGGGTCTGGTCTTTGGTGCTGTCTATCTTCTTTGGATGTATAAACGTGTAATGTATGGAGAAATTACCAACGAAGAGAATCGGTTGCTGAAAGATATGAATCGTCGCGAATATGCCTATATACTGCCCATCATGCTTTTTATATTCTGGATCGGGTTATATCCAAAACCTTTTCTGGATAAAATGACAACTTCAGTCGATCATTTGCTTCAAAAAGTGTCATCTGTACAGAGTGTCAGAAAACCTGTATCGACAGAGAGTAAAAAGATCGCTTCGTTGAACATGGAGCAGATGTTAAAAACACAAGAGCTTTCAAGCCGCTAAAATAGACGATAAATTATGGAACGAATGATGCCTACTTTTAATCTGAGTACCGTATATCCTGAAATCATTATCGCCATGACGGCGCTGATCGTTTTGTTGATACAATCCTTCGCAAGTCATCGTGCAAAAAATTATTATGGTTATATCGGCCTGCTGGGAGTACTGGCGGCTTTTGTTTTCGTTTTTATCAGGCCGACCCCTTTTGTTTATAAATCTGTGGAATATGCATTTAACGGGTTGTGGGTTGTCGACAATTTCAGCCGTTTTTTTAAACTGATTTTCCTATTGGGTACCGCTCTTACGTTGCTGATATCCATTAAATATGTAGAGGATGAACGAGTTCAGCATGGTGAATATTTTGTGTTGATTCTATTTGCTACGCTGGGAATGATGATTATGGCCGGTGGAACGGAATTGATGACTCTGTTTATCGGTCTCGAACTCATGTCGATATCACTCTATGCTTTAGCTGGTTTTACGCGTTCACGCTTAGTATCCAACGAAGCGGCCATGAAGTATTTTCTACTTGGCTCATTCGCTACCGGTTTTCTTCTTTATGGCATGGCACTGCTGTATGGGGCAACCGGAACAACCTATCTTATGGGCATATCCAACTTCATCATCAATAATCATGTAAAGACTCCCATGCTGATTGTCGGCATGGCCTTATTGGTGATTGGTTTCGGTTTTAAGATTGCGGCAGTTCCTTTTCATATGTGGGCTCCGGATGTGTATCAGGGGGCGCCTTCACCGATAACTGCCTTTATGTCTGCTGGTCCTAAAGCAGCGGCATTTGCTGCTTTTGTTCGTATTTTCATGGAGGCATTGCCGGGGCTGCACGATGAATGGGTGACTTTAATCTGGATACTTGCTGCTTTGACTATGACAGTAGGAAATGTTATCGCACTTGTTCAGGATAACATTAAGCGAATGCTTGCTTATTCCAGTATCGCGCATGCAGGCTATGTTCTGGTTGCTTTTTTGTCTGCCGGGGAATTGGGCATCAGCAGTATCATGTATTATATGCTCGCTTATACACTGATGAATATTGGTGCCTTTGCCATAATCAGTGTTATGGGTGGCGCAGGAGAAGAGAGAGTATGTGTTGCGGATTATAATGGACTTGGTTACAGTCATCCAATTGCAGCGCTTGCTATGAGCCTTTTTCTTTTTTCACTTGCGGGTATTCCACCGACAGCCGGTTTTATGGGGAAATTTTATATTTTTTCTGCAGCGATCAAGCAGGGCTACATCGGACTGGCAATAATTGGGGTCGTTAACAGTGTAGTTTCAGTTTACTATTATCTTAGAATAACCGTTGCCATGTATATGAAGGCTTCTGATATCAGTGATGAACAATCACCTTTACGGTTGAATTTTTCACCTGCCTGTATTCTGGCGATTCTTATTTCTGCCTATGGAGTCCTTCGGTTGGGTGTGTTTCCTTCCGATTATATCGACATTGCCAGGCAGTCATTAATTGCATTGCAATAACGGCTAAGAAAGAAAGTTAATAGGATATGCATACAGTCAAGATTTCGATTGACGGCAAGGAAGTTACCGTACCGGAGAATGTCACCATCCTCCAGGCGGCAAACAGTGTCGGCATTAAGATACCGACACTTTGTTTTCATGAACGATTGAATCCAATCAAGTCCTGCGGTTTATGTATCGTAGAAGTCGATGCCAATCCTGAACCTTTACCTGCCTGCTCAACATCCGCTTCTGAAGGAATGCGCATTATCACACAATCCGACAGGTTGTTGAAACTTCGTCAGGAGTCTTTGCGGATGCTGTTGGAATTTCATCCGCTGGATTGTCCTGTCTGTGATAAAGCGGGTGAATGTACTCTTCAAGATATGGTTTTCGAACTGGGTGTGAAAGATGTCGCTGTCCATTCTCCTAGAACGTCGGTCAGTGCGGTGTATGCTACGACCTTGATCAAGTATTGGCCACAACGATGTATATCCTGTTTGAGATGTGTTACGGCATGTCAGGAAATTAAATCAATTGGTGCTTTAGAGATGAAACCCACACCTGATGGCTATAATCAATTGTCCGTTAATACTGAAACATGCGTTTCGTGCGGTGAATGCCTACAAGTCTGTCCGACGGGTGCACTTACAGAGAATATCAGTCGTTTTAAAGGTCGTTCGTTTCTTGTTAAAAAAGTTCCGACGACATGTTCTTATTGTGGTTGTGGATGTCAGATTAATCTCAATGTGTTAGACAATCAGATTGTCACCGTAACCGGACGTGATGATCCGGGAATTAATCAAGGAAGTCTTTGCGTCAAAGGCCGTTTCGGATATGAGTTTATTTCCAGCGATCAACGTTTAAAAATGCCGTTGATCAAAAAAGACGGAAAGTTTGTGGAGGTTGGCTGGGATGAAGCCCTAGATATAGTGGCTACGAAATTTAATCAGATTAAGAATATCAATGGTCCGGATGCTGTTGGCGGTCTTGCCTCTGCCCGCTGTACCAATGAAGACAATTATTTATTTCAGAAATTCATGCGCGCAGTGATCGGCACCAACAATGTCGATCATTGCGCCCGCCTCTGACATTCCTCTACGGTGGCAGGGCTTGCCGCTACGTTTGGAAGTGGAGCGATGACCAATCCGTTGCAGGATGTGCTTAAATCAAAAGTCATTTTGATTACAGGCACCAATACCACGGCAAATCATCCGATCATTGCAAACTATATATACGAAGCTGTTCAAAAACGCGGAGCTAAACTGATTGTTGTCGATCCACGGATGATTAAATTGGTGGATGTCAGTCAATTGTGGTTGCGTCCAAAGCTAGGAACGGATGTTGCCTGGATTAACGGCATGATGCATGTTATCATTCGTGAAAATCTTCAAGCACAGAAATATATTGATGAAAGAACTACCGGATTTGACGAGTTAAAGGAAACAGTTGCAAAATACACACCCGACTATGTTTCTGAAATAACAGGTATCTCGTCAAAAGATATTATTGAAGCCGCCCGACTCTTCGCCAAAGAGGGTCCGGGATCGATTTTGTATGCCATGGGAATCACTCAGCACACAAGTGGGACAGATAATGTAAAATGTTTAGGCTCATTGTCCATGCTTTGTGGTTATGTTGGTGTGGACGGTGGTGGTGTTAATCCACTTCGTGGGCAAAACAATGTTCAAGGTGCCTGTGATATGGGAGGACTTCCCAACGTCTTTACCGGATATCAACCTGTGAATGATATCGGGGCACTTGAAAAATTCTCCAAAGCATGGGTTGCGGGTAATCTTTCATCAAAGATTGGAATGACCGTTACCGAAATGATTCCTGCTGCCGGAAAGTCGATCAAGGCCATGTATATTATGGGTGAAAACCCGATACTGAGCGATGCAGACGGACATCATGTCGAAAAATCATTGAATCAACTGGATTTTTTGGTAGTTCAGGATATTTTCATGACTGAAACCGCAAAATTTGCGGATGTGGTTCTGCCAAGTACCTGCTTTGCAGAAAAAGAGGGGACTTTTACGAATACAGAACGTAAAGTGTTACGGGTTCGTAAAGCAATAGAGCCTCCTGGAGAAGCTCGTGAAGATTATCGGATTATATGTGATATTTCTGAAAGAATGGGACGTTCCATGAATTATTCGGATGCATCGGAAATCATGGCCGAGATCAACAATCTGACGCCTAGCTATGGAGGTATTTCATACAGCCGTATTGAAAAAACCGGTCTCGTATGGCCTTGCCCCACATCGGATCATCCGGGGACTCCCGTCCTGCATACAAAGGCATTTACCAAAGGTAAAGGTTCTTTTTTCGCTATTGAGTATCGAGCTCCTGCCGAAGTCGCAGATGCTGAATATCCAACGTTGTTAACAACCGGCCGTGTACATCAACATTATCACACTGGAACGATGACGCGAAAAGGCAGCGCTTTGAATCGTCTTTATCCCGAGCCCTTGGCCGAAATAAATGCAGAAGATGCAAAAATCATGAGTATTTCAGACGGAAGCTATATCAATATCATTTCGAGACGAGGCCGTGTGAAAGTAAAGACCACTGTTTCCGAAATGACAGATCGGGGTGTGGTATTCATGCCGTTCCATTTTTATGAGGCAGCGGTGAATGAGTTGACCAATGGAGTCTTAGATCCGATATCCAAGATACCTGAGTTCAAAGTCTGTGCTGTTAGAATAGAGAAAGCTGCCTAGCTTAATCTCTATATTACCATAATTGAAATATAAAGCATGCCTGCATTCACTTGTTTTAGGAGAATGTCAGGCATGTTTTATTTTAATCTTTTCAACATTCAAATATAGCGTCTTCGAGTTGAAAAGCACATTTCGTTTCAATTTGATATACACAGTTCCTTTGCAGTACCACCGTAAATGTTATGATTGAACTTAGTCTACAAAACGATCGAAAAGAAATTCTCAAGCTGATCACTATTGGCGTGTGTCTTCTGGAATTGCTTATTGCCGTATGTACATTTTTTTATCAGCAGGACACGCAGAGTCGAACAGAGATTCCCATATCGGAAGAAATGGCCAGGGTTTATATCGATTATCCCGAAAAACTCAAAGAAAATGAAAGGCTTGCGGTCAACGTTCATTCTGTCAATCAAAAAGGCTATATGCTGATTACGAATGAGATTGTACATCGTCCTTTTCCTTGGAAAGGGTGGATACTGCTTTCCATCGGCGCTCCTATTACGCTTGCATTTTTGATTGGTTTGGTTGCCAAAGCATATTGTCAAGTAGCGGAACTGGATGAAAAGGAAAATGAAAATATAGAAAATAAATGGATCAACGGTTTGAACACTTTGAATAAAATCAATATTACCTGGATTATGTTGATTTTGATCGGTGTGGTTATTGGTCTATGGTATATTCCGGAACTCATTAAATTTGTAGGGAATGTATCTAACGAGTGGTTTGTTAGATTCTGGTGGATTCCGGTGATGATGTGTTTTTTAATATTTCTGATTGTTGTTCTATGGTTTTATTTACAGTACAGATTGAAACTTAATGCCATGCAGATGAACATGGAATTTGAAAAATTGAAGTTTCTTCATACCGGGAATTATAAAGTCGTTGCTGCCATAGAAAATGATCAAAGCAATGAACCCATAATGATTGAGAATGAAATGGAAAAAGAGGGCTCTCAGTAAACACCTATCGTTTTCAAGATAATGGTTTGGGGAAGGCAGCAGTGAGTGGATCGTACTTTTCTTGTACATCTCCGACCGATAATACATTCTAAACATTCTTATCGAAGCTATAGATTCTGATTAGCGTACTGGCCGGGTCCAAACGGTAGAAAATCCGAGGGACTGAAGATATCGAATGCCCTCTGCCACATAGCTTCCGGCAGTACCGACGCTGTGTGAATCATCTCCGGGTAAAACTGGAATTTGCATATCACGAACTTTTTCCAGAATTCGGCGTGCTGGATAAGGCTCTTTAGACCCTTTTAGTAGGGAGCGGACATTTAAATCCAACATTAAACCAAGTGATTCAACTGCTTCCAGATTTCGACAGATGCGCTCCCAGATAATCTGTGTTTTCAGCCGGTCCGGATATTCTGGATCAAATATCCGGATCAGATCGAAATGCCCCACAACGGATGGTTTTAAAGTATGAATCATCTCATACTGCAAGTCGAAATAAGCCAGATATAGATCTACGATGTTGCCACATGCAGATATCGCTCTGGAGTATTCGGTGGGATTCATATCGATAGGAATATCCGCCACATGGTGAACCGATCCCACGATGTAATCAGGATGAAACCGATCTCGAAGCCGGATGGCATATTCCAGAGCACCCTGATACGCTTCGGTTTCCATGCCTACATAAATGGTCAAAAATCCTCGATATGCAGTCTGAAGATTTCGGCAATGTGTCATATACCGTGTAAAACGATTTTGCATGACACTTGCGGTCAGTCCTGATTCACGTTCATCCGGATAAAGAAATCTGTCATCGACTGGCGGCATATGTTCGGTAATACCAACCCACTCAAAGTTGTAAGCATGGTATGTTTTGACAATGTCATCCAGGGAATCTTGTGCGTGCAGGCAATAATCGCCGCTATGGCCGCCATGAACCGATACGAAAGCGGGGAATTGGTCTGATTTAATTTCGATCATCCTCGTTTCAATAGTATGAAAAATATCTACCGTCAACTGTCAAATTGTCCGGTTCCTCCCGGAGCCATTCATTCATCTGTAGAGCCGTGATTGATACTTGCCAC
Source organism: uncultured Desulfobacterales bacterium (assembly GCA_964418135.1). Classification (GTDB taxonomy): domain Bacteria; phylum Desulfobacterota; class Desulfobacteria; order Desulfobacterales; family Desulfatirhabdiaceae; genus RAAP-1. The sequence continues at coordinate 13,865 of CAYQKZ010000020.1, read as the reverse complement.
TTAATAAGATGGCTTGTTGAACGCAATATGGAATTATTCTTATATGATCGAAAAAATATTTCGAATTATCTGATATTATATACGTTGGTTATCGTGATACTGACTGCCTGCGGGCAGACACGTCAGTTGACGGTCATCGATTCAGGACATACCATGGCAAATTATGGTGCGGTCAGTTGTACCGATAGAAAAGAAGTTGATTACAACGATGATCTGGTCCAGGACATTTCCTCAGAATTGATTCGAAAGAACAGAGATTTTTTATTGACCCGCACAAAAGACACGGATATCGAAGACGCTGACGAATTACGGCAATATCTGGTCGATATACTGGACGATGAAAAATGGCAGAAGTATGGACAGTTATACACCCGTATCGCTCTCGCCAATAAAAAACAGGCCGGTTTGTTTGTTTCGATTCATCATGATTCGGTTCAAGAACATCGTTTACTGAGATCCGAAAATGGAAAAATCATCGATGTACAGGATGATTTCAAGCAGAAATTCAACCCTGGTTATTCTATATATATCGCCAGCGACCCAACATATCCCAATACAGAACTGAACTATGCAAAGTCGTATAAATTTGCCGAAATATTTGCAAGGAAAATGCATGCGATAGGCAGAAAACCATCAACATATCATGAAGATAAACCTGGTCAAGACCATTATCGAAGTATTGATGTAACGCTTGGCATTTATAACAGCAAAACCCTCCTGGCGGTGTTGAGAAATGCAGAAATGCCGGCTGTATTGATTGAAGCTGGTGTTATCGTCGATGTCGATGATGAAAAAGTCGTTTCATCACAGATTTATAAAGACCAATTAGCCAAATCGATTGTTGAAACTATAGTCACGTTTTTTGATGAAAGGTGAAACCGAATTGTCTGATTGACTTTCAGATTGAAGTAGAATTATAAAAACGCAACGAACAAGACTTGATGATCTCGAAAAAGTCAATCAATGGATGAATCATGTCTGTTTTCGACAGGGGGCAAGACTTCGGATGCGTTCACTGGCGGATCGGTTCAATTGCGAAATAAGGAGAAGAATCATGAAAAGAAAATTGATTGTTTGCCTGTTTATCATTGCGGTACTGGTACGTCCGGGTTTTGCAAAGGATGTTACACAAGACGATTTCAAGATACGTACCACGCGGGATATCGTCAATCTGTGTACTCCCTCTGCTGATGATCCGCATGCAAAAGCGGCGGTTCATTTCTGCCATGGCTACCTGCTTGGTGCATATGCCTATTATCTGGCCACGATTTCTGGTCCGGAGGGCAAGCGATTGTTCTGCCTGCCCGATCCGGAACCAACGCGCAACGAAGCCTTTGCCATGTTTCTGGAATGGGCCAAGGCCCATCCGCAGTATATGGATCAGCCGCCTGTCGAGTCTGAGTTCATGTTTCTGATTGAAAAATGGCCCTGCAAGCCATTACCTTGAAATTTAAAATAGGAGAACACCATGAAACATATCGTGATAGCAGCTATCTTGATCATTACACTGACACTGTCGGGGTGTGCCGGCATGTCTCAGACCGAACAGCGGACGCTGAGTGGCGCCGGTATCGGCGCAGTCGGCGGAGCGGTGATCGGTTCCATGTCAGGGAATATGGGTCTTGGAACAGCGATCGGTGCTGCAGCCGGTGCAACCGGAGGATATCTCTACGGCAAACACAAAGAAGCCGAGGCCGAAGCCTACCACCGTGGCTATGAACAGGGGAAGAAAAGTCAGTGATGCATCTCCTTAAATGAGACAGCTTGCCGAGTTGTCAATCATCGATCATATCCGTATCTCGGTGGGATTCAATATGTGAACACAGACAGCGTTGCAAAGAGAAGAATCATGGCCGAAGTTCCACGCGATCTAACTAGAAGTCTGCTGGCAGTCATTGTTATCGTGGCCCTCATCGGATCATCGATCTGGATACTCAGACCTTTTATAGGGGCTGCCGTCTGGGCTGCAACCATTGTGGTGGCAACCTGGCCACTCATGATCGCTCTTCAGAAATGGCTTTGGCACAGGCGATCGCTGGCGGTTGTGGTGATGACGGCCATTCTCTTGTGTGTTCTGGTTATACCTCTCTCTATGGCTATCGGAACGATTATTTCCAACATCGATATCATTTCTGGATGGGTGAAGTCGATCGAGAACTTCACGATGCCCCATCTTCCGGAATGGGTAGGCAACCTGCCGCTCATTGGAGAGAAAATGGGGGTACTCTGGGAGAAGGTCGCTGCTGCAGGGATTCAAGGTATTGCTGTCCGGATTGCACCCTATGCAGGCGGGTTGATCAAGTGGTTTGGGGTTCAGGTAGGTGGTTTCGGGATGCTGCTGGTGGAATTTTTAATCACCGCCATCCTGGCTGCGATCATGTACGCAAACGGCGAAGCCGCTGCAAAACGAATCCTTCTTTTTGGACACCGCCTGGCAGGACAACGTGGAGAAAATACGATTCGTCTAGCCGGTCAGGCCGTACGCGGAGTTGCGCTGGGAATTGTCGTGACTGCGCTGGTGCAATCGGTATTGGCAGGTTTGAGTCTGGCCATTGCCGGCATTCCTTTTGCGGCAATCCTTACTGCGGTGATATTGATCCTTGCCATCTCTCAAATCGGGGTACTGCCGGTACTCGGAATGGCCACGCTGTGGCTTTTTTGGAACGGCAACTCCGGCAGAGGGATTTTTCTCCTTATTTGTACGATCGTTGTTGCAACCTTGGACAATTTCCTGAGGCCGATTCTAATTAAAAAAGGAGCGGACCTACCACTGTTGCTAATTTTCACAGGTGTTGTCGGCGGGCTGATCGGCTTTGGACTCATCGGCCTTTTTGTCGGGCCGGTAGTGCTTGCAGTGGCGCACAAGCTGCTCGATGCATGGCTGGATGAGGATGGGAAAGGGTTCTGCCATTAGGTGAGCCCTGATGAACGAATTGACTTGTGACAGATCAACTCAAGTTGATTTAAAACAACTTTTTACAGTTGATATCTTACATTTCGCTCATTTTTTTCTGCAAAATTGATTTATTTGCTCCGCTGGTTCCCAAGCTCCAGCTTGGGAACCGACTTCCTTGAAGCTCCTGCTTCAAGTCTTTTTTGGGTTGTCGTTACCAATTTATCTTATCTGGCCATATGTGTTACATTGTCGATGGAGGCCGTCATGCAAAGAATTTTTCTGATATCCCTGATTGTTGTCTCAATGGCTTTTCCCTGGTTCATCATAGCTGCACCGATTCCGGATACCGGGCAAACAACGTGTTATGACAACACAAAAGAGATCGCCTGCCCTTCTCCAGGCGAGCGTTATTATGGCCAGGATGGTAACTACAGTATCAATCCAATGTCTTACACCAATCTGGATGACAAGGGTCAGGCATTGCCGGATTCCGCAACGTCCTGGACGATGGTTAAAGACAATGTGACGGGTCTTTTTTGGGAAATGAAAACAAATAAAGATGGTGTGACCAACTACAACGACCCACACGATGCAGATAATGTCTATACTTGGTATGACAGCAATCCATCCACCAATGGCGGTAATGCCGGTACACCCGGTGATGGAACGGATACCGAAGACTTTATCAAGTCATTGAACGAGTTACATTATGGCGGTTATTGTGATTGGCGGCTGCCAACCATCAAAGAGCTGGCTAATATCGTTGACTACAGCATCCCTGAACCGGGACCGGCGATCAATCCCAAGTATTTTCCCAATACGGCCGCATCCTGGTATTGGACAGCAACCCCATACGCCTACGACCCCAGGCAGGCATGGCTCATGTATTTCGAATACAGTAATGACCACAACGATGACAAAGGTAAACAATATTATGCCCGTGCTGTCCGGGGAGAAAAAACGGAAACATCTGTCGCTGAAGGTTATATCGACAACGGCGATGGAACAATAACAGACAGATCGACGGGTCTGATGTGGCAGAAAGCCGATGTAGCCTATTCTTTTACAACATGGGAATATGCTCTGGCCTATTGTGAAGGGCTCAGTCTGGCTGGTTATACGGATTGGAGGCTTCCTACCATCAAAGAATTGCGAAGCATCGTGGATTACAGTCGGTATGATCCGTCAATTGACACATCCTTTTTCTCATATACCCCGCCGGCATATTGGTCATCCACAAGCAGTATCAGAATCTTCGATGCCTGGCTCATATTTTTCAACTATGGTTTCGATTACGATCTTGATAATTTCATTACGTATCCTTTCCGTGCCGTTCGCGGAGGACAGGGTAAATGCACGCCAATCATCAAGGCTAATGGAGTACATCATGAGATAACGGTCAAGTCCGGCAACAATGTATCGGTATCCGTCAGCCTTGAAGCTGGAGAGAAAACAGGATATCCGGCAGACTGGTGGTTCGCCATTGATTCACCTTGGGGGTGGTTTTTTCTAATGACTTCCGGATTGACCCAAAGCCCCATGCCTCTGTATCAATCAAGCCGTTTATACGATTTTTATGATCATAAAATCATTGAAGGCCCATTACCTGTCGGGGATTATAAATTCTATTTCGCTGTTTACATGACGCCAAACGATTCAACCAATTCACCACTTTATATTGATTCGGTCTCTGTTCATGTAGTTAATCAGTTATAATTCGAACGGTTAACTTTTCTTGATCGGATACCGGATGTACGAGGATGGGGGATGATCCATATCACAGTCCTCTAATCTCGACATCGTCTTCGCGTTTATTTTCCATCAACTGGGTCGTCAATGCTTCAATCAGACCGGGAATCATTTCTTTTGGTACCGCTATTTCCGCAACCACTGGCGCATAATGAACAAAGCCTTTTTTTTCAACCTGATGAATATCTGATATCGGCGGAACATTGCAAAATTGAATCGAAAAATCAAAGGGCGATTTTGAAACGATAGCAAAATTTGCATAAATTCTTTTTGATTCCAACGTGCTGTCTGGCATTATCTTGATTTCGTGTTTCGGCATTGTCCCCCCCCTCTCTGGTTCAAGCTGTCGTTTCAATTGGTACCTTTCATATATGACATTGGATCAGCGTCTTGAGTCGGTGCTATGTACGATGTTGCATATCTGCATCCACAAATCATCATCGCCGCTATCAAAACAAAAATGATCTTTTTCATTTTCACCTCATTTTTTACCAATAACCATTTGTCGTCTGCATCATCTATTTCCTATGTTTCATAAAATGACACAAGATATCATCAAAATCCTTGATCTAACCTTATACAGAAATTTTTCTTCTTAGCTGATGATATACCATCATGAGGCCAAGTGTTTATTTATAGCAAATTTAGCCAAATAAAACAATTGGTTAAGGATAAAGATAAAAACCTCTTTTTTGCATATTTAATCATTTATCCCGCACCTGTCTCGTATTATTTTATTACGGAAGGTTTTTTTCATATGTCGGTATCTTTACCAGCACAATTTTTTTAAGTCAACCTTCAACCCTGTTTGTTTGATTTATTCCGAAACGCCGTTACGGTGTTTGTGGGTTCAGGGTAACTGGACAACTGTCCAGTTTCATCTTTACGCTATCCTTACACAGCAAACGATCACCGGAAAGGGTGTGTTCCGTATGAGTATCTCTTTCAGGTGTGGCCTACCGGGGTAAGGCTGGGGTGATGAAAATTGCCATACATTTTAGTGAAAAACCGATCCCATTTTTGTTCCGTTTATATAATTTCGTTATATCTAAAATAGTTATAAATTATGGAATAAAAATGGGATCACTGCCGAAATTGAATCAGGCAACTTATGTTTCAAACCAGGTGAATCTTTCAGCACCCCTTTTATGTCAATCCGCTGGATTTTGATTGTATTTTCCCAGCTTTTCCCCCTGCGCTCTGGTTGATAATCCCATTTCAAAAGGTGTGCGATCAATACGGAAAGCCTGTTAACCAGCTCCCTTTTTTCTGATCTTCCCATTGATTCGATTTCCTCAATCAAGTTTTGAACGTCAAGCTGAATTCAAAACTTTTGAAAATAGCATCGCGTTCTTTTTGCCAAAGGGTTTACCCTTTTAAATATGGCAATGGTGGGCGTGTTCATCAATCTGATGGGATTTGTTATTTTTCATGGGTATGCTCCATCATCGGAAAATACAGACTGAAAGACGATCCCCGACCCGGCTTGCTGGTCACCGAAATCCCGCCATCCATCGACCGAATGAGCCCGGCAACCATTGAAAGCCCCAACCCTCTGCCCAGAAATTTGGTGGAAAAGAATGGGTCGAAGATTTTCTCGAGATTTTCCCGGTCTATACCCGGACCGGTATCGGCAATGGTAATGCAAACGTATGCTTCCTGTTTCGGTTTCCAGCCGGGTGGGAAAAACGTATCGTCCTGAATGGTCGATTGCGGCAGCACATCGATCGTCAGCGTGATCTCTCCTTTCTGTTCGCCGATCGCCTCCACGGCATTAAAAAGAACATTGGAGAGAATCTGGACGAGATGGTCTCTGTCGGTGGTGACGATGAGGCCGTGCGGAGAAACGGCGGTATTCAGATGGATGTTCCGTTGAATGGACGGGGCAAGCATTGACATCGCCTCTTTGACAGCGTCCGCCACATCGACGGGTTTGTCTTTGCCGTCCGTGTATCCGAGATAGGTGAGCATGATTCGGGTCAACTCAGCGGCTCTTAGAGAAGAACTCAATGCTTCGTCGATGAATATTTGCAGATCGGAGCCCTGGGGCGCTTCGTCAGCAGCCATTTCCAGATTTCCGATCACGGCCGCCAGTATATTGTTGAAGTTGTGTGCAATGGCGCCGGCCATGGTACTCAGACTTTCGGCTTTTTGGGCCTGTTGAAGCTGCTGCTCCAGTTGAAGCCGTTCGGCTTCAGCCTGTTTGCGTTCCGTGATATCGGAAATCACACCGATCAGTCCTTCGACGCAGCCGTCCTTATCCTGGATGGTCGCTTTATCGAAGATCACATTCCGGAGGTTGCCGTCTTTTCCCTGAACCAGCCATTCGTATTGCTGCTGACCCGGTTGGTCGAAAAGTTCCCGGTCTTTCTGATAGTATTTGTCGGCAAGTTCCTTCGGCCCGATATCATATACCGTCTTGCCGATGATCTCCTGACGGTGCCGACCGGAGAACACCTCGAAGGCTTTGTTGCACCCGGTGTATCGGCCATCGATATCTTTGTAAAAGACGGGGTTCGGGATAGTATCCACCAATATTTCCAGAAATTCCCGCTGCTGACGCACTGAGTTCTCGGCATTTCGATGGGCTGTCAAATCGGTTTCAACACCACGATATCCTTTTAATTTTCCGTTAATATCGAGGATCGGAACGGCATTGGTGATAAACAAAACCGTGCGCCCGTCTTTGGCGATACAGTGGTGTTCCAGCCCCCGGATCAGCGATTGTTCCAGAAACACATCTTCGAATACACACCGTACCTGTTTCGCTTCATCATCGGCCATGAATTCGAAAAGAGTCTTGCCGATCATTTCATCAGGCGTATATCCCATGGATATTTCCACCTGGGGCGAACAGTAGGCATAGCGTTTTTCGGTGTCGATTTCCCAGACCCAATCGGACATACAATTAATGACCGCCTGGAGAATCCTGTTGGCATTTTCGGCGGATTGGGTGCGCTCCAGCACTCTCTCTTCGAGGGATTCATTCAATGCCCGAAGCGATTGTTCCGAAGCGATTTCGGACATGCGGATTTTCATCCAGCCGAGATGCAGCAGCCATGCAAAGATAATGGTGCTGATACAAAAACCGGCCGCAAACAGCGACATCTTGAATAATTCCGAGCGCCAGCCGGCAAGATAGTCCAGCGGAGACAGCCCCGTAACGATATAATATTTCAGATGGTGAGAGAGTATTCGGTAGGAGAAAATCCGCTCGATATCATCGACGGGGCTTATGGCTGTAAATGTCCTCGAGATATTGTTGCGCTGGATCTGTTCGATCAACGCGGGAAATACCATTTTCCGATCAATCTGTTTTCCGGTGGATGCGGGATCGGGAAAGCGAACCACTATAGACAGATTACGATCGAGCAACGTAATCGACCCATTCGCCCCGACATTCAGTTCCTTGAAGCTTTGGGATAAATAGTCAAGGCCGAGACCGGCATAGACCAGTCCGGCAAAAGCGCCGTCCGGCCCGTCGATGCGTCGGGAGAGAATGATCATCCATTTTCCGGAAATACCCCCGATCAATGGTTCGGAACTCACCATACCACTGTTCGGATTGTTCCGATGAAACGTAAAATAATCCCGATGGGCCAGACTCGTGGTTGTGGCCGCTTTTGTCGTGAGGCCATAAATGGCGTCTCCGGAAGTGTCGGTTGCCCTGAAGGAGATCAGTTCCGGAAGCCGGGAATGGAGTCGTATGATGAATGGGTCCAACTCGTCTTTCTGGATACTCCCACCCGCCAATTGACGGCTGGCTTCGTCACAGACAGCTTGAAGAGACAGATCGACTTTTTCGTAAATATTTGAAATGTTCTCGTTCAGAATATTCGAGATGTTCTCGGCATTCACGGTGGCTTCTTCGTCGTAACGGATTTTACTGTTCTGCAGGGATACCCATACAATACTCCCCGCCAGAAGATTGATCAGGAATACCCCCGCAATCAGGTGCTTCAAAAGTGGGTTGCGAACCGTCTGTGAACCGGTTGAATCATGAGTCATAGATCAGGCCTTTTTTTCGTCGAGAATCTTTCTTTCTGACTGGTATTATCCTGCACAGCATACCCTCTTCCTCCCATCATCCATCATGTCGATCGAACACTTCACGCAGTTTGTCCGCCAGCACTTTTTTGGACAGCGGTTTCTCGATGAAGTGTACCCCTTTCTCCAGTACGCCGTGACGGGCGATGATATCGGTGGTATAACCCGAAACGAAAAGTAGTTTGAGTTTCGGATAGATGGACATAATCTCTCGACTCAATTCCAGACCGTTCATGCCGGGCATGATCACATCCGTCATGAGCAGGCTAATCTGTTCGGCGTATTCCTTTGCCAGTTGGATGGCATTACCCGGTGTGTCGGCGGTCAGGACGGTATAACCCAGGCGTTCGAGCATTTTGGCGGTCATTCTGAGAACCGATCGATCATCCTCTACGAGCAAAATGGTTTCGTGACCGGATGTCGCCGATTCTTTCGTATCCAGATAGGGAATCGGATCCGTTTCGAAATGATATCTGGGCAGGTAAATTCTGAAAATGGAGCCGATCCCCGGTTCGCTGTAAACATTGACAAAGCCGTTGTTCTGCCGGATGATGCCATAGACGGTGGCAAGTCCCAGACCGGTGCCTTTGTCCACGGGTTTGGTGGTGTAGAACGGCTCGAAGATGTTGCTCAGAGTCTCTTTACCCATTCCGCAGCCGGTATCTTCGACAATGAGCAGCGCGTATTCTCCGGGATCGAACGCCGCACGATCCGTGCAGTCGGCGGCGTCGAACACCACATTTTTCGTGCTGATGGTAAGCTTCCCGACGCCGTCGATGGCGTCGCGTGCGTTGACACAGAGATTGGCCAGGATCTGATCGATTTGTGACGGATCGATTTTCACCGGCCACACGGCCTTCCCCGGTTTCCAGAAAAGTTCGATGTTCTCTCCGATGAGCCGCTTCAACATTTTGATCATGCCTTCCACCGTCTCGTTCACATCCAGCACGATGGGAGCGGCCGTCTGTTTGCGGGCAAATGCCAGCAGTTGCCGGGTGAGATTGGCGGAACGATCAGCGGCTTTTCGAACCTCCTCGAGATCGGCATAGATGGGGGAATCCGGATCCATTTCATCCATGGCCATTCCGGTATAGCCATGGATGATGCTCAGCATGTTATTGAAATCATGAGCCACACCGCCGGCCAGTCTGCCCACGGATTCCATTTTTTGTGCCTGATTGAATTGTTCCTGTAATTTTTCACGCTCTGCTTCGACCCGCCTGATTTCCGTAATGTCTCCGATACTCGACAGAATGCACCTTTCGTTATCGAGAAAGATCATCGCAGCGGAAAAAATCCCGATAATGATATCTCCATTTTTCTTTCTGAACCGATGCTCTTCCCCCACAATCTTTTTTCCGTTTTGAAGTTCTCCAACCACGTGGTCACGGGCGGATTCATCTACCCACAACCGTAAAGAAATAGACGTGGCGTTCAGCAGTTCTTCGCATTCATAACCGTTTGTGAATGCGAATGTATCGTTGATTTCCACAAATTTTCCATTGTCTGCTCGGGTGATGGACACCGCATAGGGAGCGGTTCGAAATGCGATGGAAAACTTCTCTTCGCTGGCCCTCAGCGCCTCTTCGGATTTTTTGCGATCCGTGATGTCGCGGATGAAGCTGATGATCAGGCCTCCATCGGCCGGGCTGTACTGGACGCTGACTTCCACATCGAAAATGGTTCCGTCCTTTCGGCGATGGCGGCTTTCAAAGCGGTTTTTGCCCAGCCCGACAACTTCATGAAGGCAGGATGTAATTTTGTTCGGCTTTATGACAGCTTCCAGATCGGCAAGATTCAGTGATCGAATTTCATGGGCTTCGTAGCCGCTCATTGTGCAATAACTTTCGTTGGATTCCTGTAACGATCCATCCATGTTCATCACGAAAAATCCATCCATCGCGGTCTGTAAGATCGATCGATAACGGTCTTCAGAAATTTTCAGAGAGGTCGATACTTCGGCCATGTGTATGTTGAGTACCCAGTCCCTCCGCTGAAAGAAAATCAAGCCAATGGAAATCGAAACGGAAACCAGAATGAATATGGTTCCTTCATTTATGATCTCACTGCGCCATTGGGTATGAATGTCTGCTGAATTCCGCCCGGCTGCCGCAACGAGCGGTTTGTCCATCGGCACGTGGGCAGGCCGGATCGTGTGCAGTGCCATGATCCGCTCTTCCCCGGTGGCATACACAGTTCCGGTCATAAGATTCTCCGGCCTGCCGCTGTCCCTGTGTCGTGAGAAAAAAGATCCCGGTTGCGCCAGATTCATACCCGCCATGCCCTCCCGATATGGAAGCATCATCAATTGAATGCCGTCTCCATGGGCGATGGATGTCCACATATCCGGTGCATACAGTTCCGAGGCAGGCAGGATCGTGAAAAAATCGGGGGCGAGGGTGGCCGAAACGACACCGGTAAAGCTCCCATCGGAACTTGGCAGCCTCAGCATCGCATCGATGGCATAGTTCCCGGTATCGGTTTGGAAAGGATATGAGACGTAAAGCATGGCCGGATCGGTCTGAACCATGACATATTCCAAAAATCGGTGTGGCTGGATGGTTTGCCCGATAAGTTCATCCCGGTCGGAGATCGTGATATTCCCCGATGCATCGGTGATGACCAGCGTCTGAACTCCTGGAATGGCACGTCGCAATTGTTTGAAATGGTCGGGCAAAGAGGCCTGTCGTTCGGGGGCGTCCTCTTCCTGGGGAAGGATATCGAGAATGCCTGTCAAAACTTGATAAACCGTACCCAGTTGACGGTTTAAATTCCCGTCGATCACCCGGATCAGGGTCAGCAGACGATCTCCCTCTCGGCGTTGGATGGTGTGATATTCTTCATAATAATGGGAAATCATTATCCCGGCTATGGCCAGAAAAGCCATGCCCATCACCCCCCATTGGACGAGAAAATTCTTGCGCAACAAAGGCAACAGCGACTCGGTTTTTTCTACCATATCCCTACCCTCATAGTCACATCACATTCATTCATTCTCTAACAGCTTAAATTGATTAAAATAAACAGAATATCTCGGAAATGCAAAACAAAAATGGAATAAATGACATCTGGGGAAACGGGTGATATGGCGACAGGTCGATTATGTGGAATTTCGAGAGTACTTTGTTGATTGGAATATGGACAGGTATCAAAAAACCAACAGCACCCGATGGCTTCCTCCAGGTGCTGTTCACGTCGTTTTGAATCGGATTTAATTCACCCGCTGTTTGCGTTCTCCCCATTCCTTGTTGCGGAGAACATATTTTTGAATCTTGCCGGTCGATGTCTTCGGCAATTCGATGAATTCGACCGTTTTCGGTGCCTTGAACCGGGCCAGGTTGGCCTTGCAGTATTCGATGATCTCCTCGGCCGTGGGTTTGGCTCCCGGTTTGGGGGTGATGAACGCTTTGGGCACTTCGCCCCATTTTTCGTCCGGTACGGCCACAACCGCCACCTCCATCACATCAGGATGGCGGTAGAGGATATTTTCCACTTCAACCGTGGATATGTTTTCACCGCCGGAAATGATGATGTCCTTCTGGCGATCCATGATCTGGATATAATTGTCGGGATGCATGACGGCCAGGTCTCCGGAATGAAACCATCCGCCATGGAAGGCTTTTTTCGTGGCTTCCGGATCTTTGTAATACCCCAGCATCACCACATTGCCCCGCATGACCACTTCACCGATGGTCTTTCCGTCCCGGGGAACGGGTTCCATGGTTTCGGGATTGACGACATTCAAAAACTGGCAAATGGTATAGGCGACCCCCTGTCGGGAACGAATGGCGGCGCGTTCACCGGCCGGCAGTTGGTCCCATTCGGAATGCCAGGCGCAGACGGTGTAGGGGCCGTACACTTCCGTGAGCCCATACACATGGTTGATATGAGCCCCCATTTTTTCCATTTGTTCGATGATGGTCGGGGACGGCGGGGCGCCGCCGACGGCGATTTTCAAGGGACGTTTCAAGGTCAGGTCTTTGGCTGCCGGGTGATTGAGTATCCCGATGAGGATGATGGGGGCTGCACACATGTGTGAGACATTTTCTTTTTCGAACAACTGGATGATTTCCGTTGGATCCACTTTGCGCAGACAGACATGGGTGGCGCCCACCGCGGTTACGGCCCAGGGGAAGCACCAGCCGTTGCAATGAAACATGGGAAGTGTCCACAGATACACCGAATTGCTGTCCATTCCCATTTCGAGGCAGTCTCCGACACCATTCAGGTATGCTCCCCGGTGGTGATACATTACCCCTTTGGGAAGCCCGGTCGTGCCGCTGGTGTAGTTGATGGTGGCCACATCCCGCTCGTCTTTGACCGTTACCGGAACATCATCGGTCGAACCCGTTTTCAGGAACGACTCGTAGTCGGTGCCTTTCAGGGGGCGATCGTCACTGGTATCACAGATGTTCACAAAGGTTTTGATGTTCGTAAGCTGATCCATCACCGGCAGCACCAGCCCGGCAAACTCGTTGTCCACAAAACACACGGTGGCATCCGAATGGTTCAGGATGTAGCCCACTTCTTTGGGAGACAGCCGAATGTTGACGGAGACAAGCGAAGCCCCGATCATGGGCACCGCAAAATGGGCTTCGAGCATCGGCGGGATATTGGGGCAGATGAATGCCACCTTGTCTCCCGGCTGAATGCCGATATTTTTCAGGGCACTGGCCAACTGATTGACCCGCTGATTGAACTGGATGTAAGTGAAACGCTGGCTGCCGTTCACCACGGCCAGTTTGTTCGGATAGACTTCGACACTGCGTTTGATAAAATTGGCGGGCGTCAATACTTCATAGTTTTCGATGGGATAACTCATGGATGTCTCCTTGTGATTACCTCTGGTTATGGGTTTTGCGTGCGACCCGTTAGTCTGAAACGCCACAGTATATCGCATGAATGAAATCCATGAAAGTGGAATTTGTTCAGAATTGCAGCCGTCATTTCCTCGCTGAGGAAAACATTCCCCGATAAAATATGTCGGATGCCGCAGATGACGGTAACTATATAATTTTCAATAATTTAACTGTGATCTGGAATTTCGTCTGATTTCGTGCTATGGAGATGGCAACTATAAATATGGAGTACCCGCATGAATCGACCCATCCATCCGCAATACGCCATCCGTCCCATCGTGCCGGAACCGGTTTACACCGACCGAAAAGAGCAT
>CAYQKZ010000019.1:15865-23285 GCA_964418135.1 uncultured Desulfobacterales bacterium | reverse complement strand
CGGGCCATGCTGATGGTCTGCGACCGACGGAACCAGCAGGTGATGTCTGTAAATCGGGGGACGCGATTGGACCGGGAATGGACGGTCGAATCGGCTGAGAAGTATCTGTATCTGGGTTTTCAAACGGCCGAAAATCGAAGACTTGCCCCCATGACCGTTACGTTCATCCAATATCCGCACCAGGTGTTCACCGAGCTTGAAACAGGTCTCGATGTCCACACCGCGTTGTTGTTCATGGTGGAGGATTCGCTTCTGGGCATCATCGGATTGGGTGCGCCGATCGATGGGCGCAATTATACGCCGGAAGAGAAAGATATCTTATCCGGTATGACCGCCAGTTTCATGGTTTATTTGAAAAATGTTCGGGCCTATGAAACCGTCCAGGCCCTGAATGCCGATCTGTTCCGTACCAATGATGAATTGCGGCAGACCATTACAGCACTGACCGATGCTCGTCAGCAGATCCGCCTGCTGGAAGTTGCCGGAACCCGCCTGAAGGAACTGTTTCAACAGAAAATCCAGCAGGTCGGACGATTTCGTCCTATCGATGTGCTGATGATTCTTGTCGTTGCAACGCTGCTGTCGGTGCTGTTCAATGTTTCCAATCCGAACGGCATTGCACTCCTGCCCGAAGAGATGTTTCGAGATCCGGCGCCTCAGGTGGATGCTCAGGCGGTTCGGCAAGGGATCGGCAAGGCGGAGGATATCGTTCTGGTAGATGCCAGACCTGCCGAACTTTTCAATCTCGGTCATATTCCAAATGCCGTCAATATTCCCGCACCGCTTTTTGATATCATCTTTCCAATGAAACTGGCGTCTCATCTCCAGGCGGGTCAGCCAGTCGTCGTTTACGGGCGAACGTTTAGCAGGCGGTATGATGAGGAGGTGGCTTACCGCCTGCTTCAGCGCCATGATGATGTTCGGGTGATGATCGGGGGGATGTCGGCCTGGGCAAATCTGGAGCATAGGCCATGAATGTGGTTGTATGGATAAAAAAGGTCGTGGCGCATCCGGTTTTGGGATTGGTGTTCAGAATCTATATCGGTGGAATATTCATCACGGCCAGCATGTACAAGATCAACTATCCGGGGGAGTTTGCGGAAACCATCGCAAGCTATCAGATCGTACCGTTCTGGGGTGTCCATCTTACAGCCCTGATAATGCCGTGGACCGAGCTGAGCTGCGGTGTGATGCTGGTTCTGGGTCTGCGGACCCGAGCAGCGGCGGTTGTGGTCGGATCGATGCTGGCGGTCTTTTCTGTGGCGATCATTATCACCCTGGTACGGGGAATTCCCATCGGGTGCGGCTGTTTTACGTCGGTCGATGATCCGCTCAGCTGGAAAACATTGATTCGGGATCTCTTGTGGCTGGCCATGACCGTTCAGTTGGTTTGGTTTCCATCGGCCCTGCAAATTGAGGACTGGCTGCTGCTGTCCTTGAAGGAGGTGGATGGATGAGATCGGTTTGTTTGCGGATCGTATGGATGGTGATTGCCGGATTGGTCTTCTGTGCGTGCGAGTCCGATTCCGGGTGGCACGGGCTGTATGTGTCTCCGCCGACCGATGGGGTTCAGGTGACCCTGACACTTCAGTCGGACGGAAAAGGGATGTGGGTGGTGGATCAGGAAAGTACCCCGGTACGATGGAAAAAACGTCAGGGAGCATTGTGGCTCCATATCAAGTCCGGTGGCGTTCTGATCGCTCAGATTCGGGAGGATGAAAAAATATTGGACGTCGGACTTCCCGGTGGTGGAAACATTCTTCTGAAAAAAATATCGGATTGATTGGGTTGGATCAGATTTGATCGTTGACCGACAGTCCGTAGATAAGATGAGAAGGGATCCTATGAATGACTGATATGCTTGTCCGGTTGTATGAAATCCCTGATGTGGGTGAATATACGGAAAAAATGGAGAAGATCGGGGTTTGGGTGCGTCGGCCCAATGTCTGGGAAAAAGAGCTGTTGCTCGATTGGGTGAACGAGCAATTTACCCTTTCATGGGCGCTTGAATGTGAAATGGCCTTTGCCGTCCGGCCTCCGTCCTGTTTTATTGCGGTAAAAGACTCGAAGCTGATCGGTTTTGCTTGCTACGACTGTACCCGCCTCAATTTTTTCGGTCCGACCGGAGTGGTGGTGCATGCCAGGGGGAAAGGGGTGGGGACGATGCTGCTGCTGTCATGCCTTCACAGCATCAAAGACAGCGGTTATGCCTATGCTATCATCGGCGGCGTGGGTCCATCCGAGTTTTATGCCAGAACCGTTGGCGCTATGACCATCGAAGGCTCTTCTCCCGGGATTTACGATTTCACTCTCATCGGAAAGAAGAATTTTTGAAAAACTGATTTATGGGTAATGTCTTTTTTGAACTTCACCGCAAAGGCGCAAAGATCGCAAACAGCAGTTAGTGGGTCTCAGACGGGATTTTGAGATAGTTTCTTAGCTTTTTTGCGGTGAAATCGATAATTGGAAACGTAGTCCATACCGCATTGGAAATAGGTGACATGACAAAACAAATCGATTTCTCCAAAATTGAAGGTATTCGGGTAGGGCATGCGCAGAATGTGGATGCGGCAACGGGTTGTACCGTCATCATCTGCGACGTCGGTGCAACTGTCGGTGTTGATGTTCGGGGCGGGGCGCCGGGAACCCGGGAAACCGATCTTTTGAATCCCGTCAACCTTGTTCAGAAAGTTCATGCCGTCATGCTTGCCGGAGGCAGTGCTTTCGGACTGGATGCCGCGGCCGGTGTGATGCAGTATCTCGAGGAAAAAGATATTGGCTTTGATGTGCAGGTCACCCGGGTGCCTATTGTTTGCGGGGCTGTTCTCTTTGATCTGGCCATTGGAGACTGGCGGATTCGGCCGGATAAAGTCATGGGATATCAGGCATGTGTGAACGCCGGTTGCGGCCCCTGCAAGCAGGGCTGTATCGGGGCCGGTACCGGAGCGACCGTGGGAAAGATTCTGGGAGCGGATCGGTCCATGAAAAGTGGGCTGGGGTGTCATGCCCTTCAGGTCGGGGAGTTGAAAGTCGGCGCAATGGTTGCTGTCAACTGTCTGGGCGATGTGATGGATCCATGGACACGGGAAAAGCTGGCCGGACCGCTGAACGAGGACATGGAATCCCTGGCGGACACGGAAGAAATTATGATCCAGGCCTGTTCCGAGAAAAGAAATCTTTTTGCCGGGAACACAACCATCGGGATTGTGGCGACAAATGCATCTTTTACCAAGGCCGAGGCGACCAAGTTGGCTTCCATGGCACAGGACGGTTATGCCAGAACCATACGGCCCGCCCATTCCATGTTTGATGGGGACACGATATTTGCCATGTCAACCGGCGATATCGAGGCGGATCTGAGTTCAGTGGGCTTTCTTGCCGCACAAGTCATGGAACGGGCCGTAATAGCGGCAGTAACCAATGCCACATCCCTATGTGGGATCATGAGTTACCGGGATTTGAAATCCGGTTGATATATCCTTTTATTCCAATTTATTATTTACGCTGAAATAATATTTGCCTGAAATTTAAAGTGGATGTAACTTACTCGCTTTTCAGGGTAATGTTTGCCTTGAGTTGGACCAGTACCTTTTGAAATCCCAGGCGGGTTCGGGCGTTGAGTATTACCGGGCCATTGATGTTTGCCCTGACATTGTCGGTGGCTGCGGCGTCTGCATGCTGTCTGTACACGATAAGCATGACGGTGATGTCGTCGTCGCTTTCTGCCTGCAGTAATGCTGTTTCTTCATCGGTCAGATCAAATTCATAGTACAGGCCGAATACTGCGGGATCAACCACCGAAAATGCGATGTCCGGGTCGTCGATGGCTTGCATCCAATATACAATGGGTTGCGCTTTGTCTTCATGGAACAGTTTGTAACGGGTTAAGTTCTCGAAACCTGAAATTCCCTGAGGGAAAGTGAGAATACTCTCTGTATCGATTTCATGAATGCCGAAATGGGTAAAGTGTATTTTCATGCGCGTATCCCTTATAAAAAATTGATTGAGGTGATTTGGAATTGTTCAGATCTTTAATCGTTATCCGCGCTGTTGTCAATGCAAAGTACACCGGTGCCGACTGAATATAAATATTTTATCAAATCAAAGTGGTAGGGAAGGAATAGGCATTTTTCGGCCATTCCCGACCGATAACGCAGCGAAATTATTTTCTGAATGTCTACAATTACTTCGGTTTGACTTTGTACATCATGGCATGTGAATTGCTTTTTTCTTTGATCAGTCAGTAGATGGGGTACCCTCAACCAAAGGAAACGCTATGCAAGGGATCACACAAGGAATGCCACAGGCAGTGCCTGTACCGTTGCAACAGGTGTTGCCTAATACGCTTTCGACAGTTTCACCTGCCAGATATTCGGGTTTTCCGGAAGATGTTCTGACGATCAGCCCTGCTGCCATTGCACTATCCCGGCAGAAACAGGAAGGGGGTCCGATCGAGGGTAATGGAACATCGAATCGGTTGGGTGTGGACGAAAAGAAAGAGGTGAGCGGGTCTTATGAATGCCAGACATGCCAGAGGCGAGAATATAAGGATGTGTCAGACGATTCCACTGTGTCCTTTCAGACGCCGACCCGTTTGACGCCCGCTGCTGCGGAAGGCCAGGTACGGGCCCACGAGCAGCAGCATGTAACGCATGAGCAGGCCAGAGCGGAGAAACAGGATCGCAAGGTGGTGGCGCAGAGTGTTGCCATCCATTATGCAGTCTGTTCCGAATGTGGAAAATCCTATGTGGCGGGAGGAACCACGACAACCGTAACCAAAGCGGAATCACAGCAGGATTTCGAGCAGAAAAACGAACCTTCACGTGCAACAAAAGGAAAGATAAACGTATACGCTTGAAGGGTTTGGATAGTTCCGAACTGTCCGGTGTAGATATTCAGTCTGCCGGCACATCGGAAATCGGTCTATCCATGAAATGGGTGACCTTATGCAAACATGTTGAGCAATGTGCCCTGCATCTGATAATTGGTTTGAATCATCTTCATATTGGCATTGTAGCCCATCTGTGTGGGGGGCAGTTGAGTCATCTCTTTCACCAAATCCACATTCGATGCTTCCTTGAAACCATTCTGGGCCGTCTGACTCGGTACCATGGGGCCGGGTGAATTGTCCTTTACAATGCTGGGTTTTACGGTTTGTCCCTGACCGCCTTCGATCGTGACGCTGCTGCTTTTATATCCATCGGAGCCGACATTGGCCACGTTGTTGGCTGTCACATTCATCTTGGTGCTGAATGCATTGAGAGCAGAAAGACTGGATCCGATATTCATATGGTGCCTCCTTTTATTTTATCATGCCATCTGCGATAAGACGAACTCGATAGCGAATCCGATTTCAGAGAGTGTTCCATTGAAAAATGGCTGGCCGACAGGTTCAGCAGCTTGAGACAAAAATTGTAAGAAGTTCTATGGTTTTTTGTCATGAGTTGCTGTTGATATTCAACAGACACGGATATTTTCGATCTTGTGTTTTTTCAACTTATCTTGCCTGGTTGTGATATCCATCCGATGATATCCACCCATGGAGCATCCCACAGCTACATTTTATTTTCTTTGTATAAAATGGTTATGCAGGATTAATGCCATTATTTTCAGCAATTTTCCGGTACAACTGCCTTGCCGAGGGATGATTTCAATCTTGATTAAATCTAACTTTTATCGGATATTTCCAGTTGATGTTTTTTCATGGAAAAATTTCACCACATAGGCGCAAAGAGAATCGGATGAGTCACCATCCCTTCAACTTTACTTGTGCTTTCACCGAGCATAAGGATGAATGGATTATTGTTATCGTACCATGTTGACGGATCAGCATCAAAACCCGGTCTGGCTCTATATTCTGGAGGTTCTCTCCGCCTGTCTGATTTGCTATTTTCTGAATGTGTCGTTTCCTTCATATCATTTGGTATGGGGCCTCATCTATATTCCGCTGGTGATATCACCCATCCGGGAAAAATCCCGTTCCCTCGTTTTCAGCAGGATCAAGGCCAATTTTATCGGTGCATTCGTCGGGTTCTGTATGATGATCAACACCAACCCGTCATTTCCGGTGTTTTGTGTCGGGGCGGTTACGATCATCGTCGTCTGCAACATGATGCGTATGCTGGAAACCGCCCGATCGGCACTGCTTTCGCTGGGCTCCGTTCTCCTCCCGCATTATGCCGAACCCAATACGGTGATTGCGGTTCATCGAATTCTGAGTGTTACCTGCGGCTGTTTGATCGCCTTACTGGTTATTGTCTGCTTCGATTCGATCATGAACAGGTTTTCCGATCGACGTCATGAGGATGGGTGATATGGATATACGGCGGATGATTGCTGGAACATTCGCAAATCCGGTCAGTATCTATACCCTGAAATTTTTGTTTGCTGCTGCTATTGCCTATGCGTTGCTCATCCGGTATCCACAGCATAAATTGATATGGGCCATGAATTCGATAGCGCTCGTTCTTTCACCAATTAGAGAGGAATCGAACGTTCTGATCGCCGATCGCATTCTGGCCAATATGTTGGGTGCTGCGGTGGCAAGCATTCTGATGCTGTACGATAATCCCAACATCATTCTGGGCTGTATCGGCATCGTTATTACCATCATACTCAGTAAAATCCTGAATATTTATCGAACCGTGCGAACGGCAGTGGTCACGTTGGTCATCATCATGGTTCCGGTATATGAAGGTTCCCGCATCATGATCGCTTTTGAAAGACTGTTCTGTGTCATCATCGGTTGTGTGATTGCCTTGATAATCACATTACTGGCGGATGCCTTGATCCATCGAATTTTCAAACAAGATGCCGGTTGAACCGGACCGCTCGGCCGGTGTCCAGATAAATGCGGGGCCGAAAGAGATACATCCTTATTTTCGGTTGCCATGGAGTCTGATTTTGCAAAGAATCGCCATAGAGAAAATCATTGCAGGGTGGTCCGGACTGGAAAAGAGATTTCTGCCTGCATACGTGTGGAACAGCGATCCGCTGACATTCTGGCGGGAACGGATACTTTTCTTCATCTGTTTTTTATCGGCTGTGCTGGGTCCTTTCGCGCTGATTCCATCGCTTTGGATAGCCTATCGGGAACGGCTGTGGAATGTCATTGTACTGGATGTAGTCGCCTACATCACCGCCGTGATCATTATCATCGGACGCGAGTGGTCGTTACAAATTCGAACCGGCGTGATTGCTCTGGTTCTGTATATTCTGGGAGTGTGCCTTTTATTTTTTCTGGGACCGGTCGGTGCCGGTTATATCTGGCTGTTTTCAGCATCCGTTATCCGATAGATTCCATCAGGTATGTACCTTATGGAAGAGGAACTGAATTCCAATTGCAGGCTGCTTCTCTTGTTACCGGATCGATGGTTACAGTTCAGGTTTTTGAAGCTTCAGTTTTGAACGATGTATTTCT
>CAYQKZ010000019.1:0-15855 GCA_964418135.1 uncultured Desulfobacterales bacterium | reverse complement strand
CCGGGCGGTGCCGGTTGTGTCTGGCTGTTTTCAGCGTCCGTTAGCATCAGCGCCATTATCGGTTTTGAAGCAGCTTTGTGGGCATTGATGTTGAATGCCTTCATATTTCTGGCCATTGCGGTCTTTATGGCGTTCAGTCGGTTGCAGTGGATGATGCAGTACGACGATGCCCTTGAAAAATGGCTGGTCATGTCCGTCAATTTTTTACTGGCGAATGCATTTGTCACCCTGACTACGGCCATGATGCTGAACGGGCTGAGCAAGGCGTTATCCGGAGAACAGGACTCCAAACGCAGCCTTCAGGAAAGTGAAGAACGATTTCGGGCCATATCGGAATTTTCTCACCATGCCATCTGCATCATCGATGAAACGGGCCGGGTCATCTGGGTGAACAATAGAATGCTTGAAGTCAGCGGATATTCCCGTGAGCAGATATTGGGCAGCGGCTCGTTTCTCGATTTTATCGCTTCAGAATCTACGGATTTCGTAATGAATAATTATCTGTTGTTTCTCGACGGGAAAGACTATCGACATCATTATCATTTCACGATCGTTCGTGCCGATGGTGAAAACCGTTTCATCGAAAAGTACATGACGGATTATGCCGACAGATATGGCCGGCGGCATTTGATCATCAGTATGATGGATGTAACGGATCGAAAGCGTGCCGAAGATGCCATCGTTTTCAGCGAGAAAAAATTTCGTCAGTTGTTCAACGGTATCGCCGACGCCCTGTTCGTCCATGACGGTCCTGTCCAAAGCCTGTCTGGATGCTTCCTCGAGGTGAACGATATGGCCTGCCGCAAACTGGGATACAGCCGTGACGAGCTGCTGCAAATGATTCCTGCGGCCATCCATGTTCCTGAAGCGGCCATCCGTCTTCAGCAGGAAACGATAGCACTTCAATCCGGGGAATCCGTATTCTGGGAAAGTACTCATTTGACGAAAGACGGCCGGTGTATTCCGGTGGAAATTACCAGCCAGGTTTTCGAGTTGAACGGTGAGCCGGTCGTATTGTCTATGGCAAAGGATATTTCCGAGCGAAAACAAGCGGAAATGGTGAAAGCCAAACTGGAATCTCAACTTCTGCAGGCACAGAAAATGGAAGCCATCGGATCTCTGGCCGGTGGCATCGCGCATGACCTGAACAATATTCTATTTCCGATCAGCGGTCTATCCGAAATGTTGCTGGATGAAATCTCACCGGATGACCCCGCCCATGAAAGTCTCGAACAGATATTCAAATCCGCACAGCGGGGAAGTGATCTCGTCAAACAGATTCTGGCGTTCAGTCGTCAATCCAATCTTCAGAAACTGCCCATCCGGATTCAGCCCATTCTGAAAGAGGTATTGAAACTGCTCCGTGCAGCCATCCCACAACAAGTTGAAATGACCAGTCATATCGAAGCGGATTGCGGTATGGTTTTTGCCGATCCTACGCAGATGCATCAAATCCTGATGAACCTGATTACCAATGCCTGTCATGCCGTTGAACAAACCGGTGGAACGATTCATATCGCGCTGAAGGAAGCGGCATATGAAAAGAGTGATCCGCATTATCATGCCATGCGATCCGGTCGATACGCATGCCTGACCATATCCGACACGGGAACCGGCATCGATCGAAAGTTGATCGATAGGATTTTCGAGCCGTATTTTACAACCAAGGGACAAGGAAAAGGTACGGGACTGGGGCTTTCGGTCGTACATGGCATCATCAAGGAATATGGCGGGAACATTCGGGTCGACAGCGAGCTTGGCAAAGGAACCACTTTTCATGTATCTCTGCCCCTGGTGGAGGGTGCCGGAGAAAAGATATCCGTTGCGGCCGATAGAAAATATCCGACGGGTTCCGAACGTATTCTACTGGTCGATGATGAAGCACCGATTGCTCACATGGTTCGGAAAATGCTCGATAAACTGGGCTATCGGGTGACGGTTCGAACGAGCAGTCTGGATGCCCTGGCTATTTTCAAAGCAGCTCCCGATCATTTCGATCTGGTCATCAGCGACAGAGGAATGCCGAATATGACTGGAGATCAGCTGGCAGCGGAATTGATGAAAATCCATCCGATGATTTCCATTATCATCTGCACGGGCTTTATTGATGAAAAAGATGAGCATCGCGCCAATGCAATGGGTGTCAAAGGATTTCTCATGAAGCCTGTGAAGACTGGTGATCTGGCGGCAATGGTGCGAAAGGTGCTGGATGAGCGATTACATTGAACACCCCCCCCTTTCCGATCTTTCAAGATGAAAACATCGATATGTCGAAATACACATGAGGGAACGATCAGGCGATGAACGATATCCATGTACTGTTTGTGGATGATGAGGCAGATATCCTGAGTGCAATCAAGCGCATGATGTGCAGGGAAAACTATGCGGTGCATTTTGCCGGAAGCGGTGCCGATGCATTGGACATCATGGCCGGCACTCCGATTCATATTGTTGTCAGCGATATGAGAATGCCCGAAATGGACGGGCTGACCCTGCTCAGACAGGTGAAGGAACGCTATCCGGATACGGTACGCATGGCTTTGAGTGCCAATATTCAAGTCAGCCATCTGCTCCACTGTATCAATACCGGTGAAATTTTCCGGTATATCACCAAACCGACAAAGCCGGACGAATTGAGACACGCACTTCGGGACGCCTTGGAATATTTTCTGGTTCGTAAAGACCGCATCACTCTGGTACACGAACTTCAGGAAAAAAATGAAAAACTTCAGCAGTCGTTAAAAGCATTGGAAGAAGCCAATCGAAAACTTGAAAATCTCAGCAATATCGACTGCCTCACAGGCGTATTCAACCGCAGACATTTTAACGAGAGGTTGACGTTTGAATATGAAAGACTATCCCGATCAAGAGGGGAGCTGTCTCTGATATTGATGGATATCGATCATTTCAAAGATTATAACGATTGTTACGGACATATCGCCGGAGACGAATGTTTAACTCGTGTTGCAAAAGCGTTACAATCAGGAATATCTCGTTCTTCTGATTTCTGTGCGCGATATGGCGGGGAAGAATTCGTCTGCATTCTTCCGGAAACAGACAAGAATGGAGGATATCTTATCGCTGAAAAGATTCGATCAAGTATCGAAAGCCTTTGTATCGAACACAGAAAATCCAATGCATCGCAATATGTCACGATAAGTTTAGGCGTGGCGACAATCCAGTATTCTTCAAATGAAACGGCAATCGACTGTGTACACAAAGCCGACATGGCTTTGTATCAATCGAAAAAATTCGGACGAAATCGCGTAACCCATTTTTCAGCGGATATGGAACCGTAATCCATTTTAAAACTTTTTTCATCACTATTTTATCATGAGCATAGTACTCGTCGCGCGATAATGTCGGCTCCCATGCCGATAAACTCACCGGATTCGGAAATGAATTCGATCGGAGGAAACTCGGTATTGAAAAAAAGTGTTAATTTATCAGAATGGTGATCAAGCCAGTCTCGTTCTTCAGCCGTAATCGCGACAGTCGACCAGGTTTCAGCCGACATCGCGATAGATGGCAAATCGGTCAGGATGATCACGGATATCAGCTTATCGTTCAACGATCAGGATGCGGGTTGTCGATATAAACGATGAATCAGCACTTCCCCCTGGGTGTTGTATCGAACCGGAATCCCCGAAGTGCCGGTTCCGGCGTGGGTAACGCCCTGCATTTCTAAATAAGTCCAAAGCCCCCGGTAATATTTTCGTCCCCGGTTCAAATGGACAAGCACAGCCATTCCGCCGGGCAGACAAATTTGACCGGCATGTGTATGACCGCAAAGATATAAATCCACGCCCATTTCTGCAGCCACATCATACAGCTCCGGAGAATGAATGAGCGCAATGGTAAAATCCTCATCCGCATGCTCCAGGGCATGCAGGGCTTGATCGGTGTAGTAATAATGAACATCGTCGGTGCCGATAATCCGGATGCGGTTTTTTCCCTGATGAACGAAACAGGCGGCGTTTACCAGCATGGTAATCCCGATCTGTTCCATGGGATTGAGCATGTGACATCCATCGTGATTGCCGAGGATGCCGATGAAACCATGTCTGCTGTGGATACGTTGGATCAGATATTCCAGTTTCCGGATGACGTGTTTGTGAAGACCGTGCAATTTGGTTCGGTAATCTCCTGTCAGCACACATAAATCCACGGTTCTGTTTTCCAGGATACTCAGGATTCTATCCTCGAGGCCCTTCATGCCATCCAGATGTAAATCCGAAAGATGAAGTATCGAAAACCCATCGAAAGCCGGGGGCAAGTTATTAAAATACAATGGAATTTCTCTGACGATAATGTTTTCCGCATTCCTCAGCCCTCTGTTGTACAGATTGCTGAGTCGAAGCGCCCATTCGAGTGCTTTCAGCATGAAGAGCAATTCGTACCAGTGATGGCGCCCTCTGTTGCCGTATCGTTTGGTTTTCAGATTCTCCATTTCCATGTGAAAACGATTGTTGGCCCAGAGTTGTCTGCGGTTGATCAATCGCGGCTCAGGGAATAAGGGTTCCGGATCGGGGAATTGGTGGAATCGGGGGGGAAGGGGTTCTGAATCTGACGAAAGAATTTCCATATAATGCTTTCCTCCGTGGATCCGAATGGTTCTAAGAAACTATCTCTATAGTTCCTTATCGAGGCCGCAAACGCGTGCAATGGATTTGCAAAGGCAGAAACAAGGGCATCTCTGTCGAGCTGATCGTCCCTGCCGAAACTATGAATGATATGAGCGACCAGATTTATTGTTTCTTCGGGTAGTTCACAATTACATGACCAACTTGATAACACGTATCTGAAAAATAAGTAAACACATTTTTTCAATGAAAATCTTTGCAATCATGAAAAATTTCGTTCGTGTACATGTTGTCATCTATGCAGGCTGTTGCTGATCTATCATATTGATAGACTCTAACGTTAATTCTCTCATTTTGATTGATTTCATAATTCAGTGCCTGCTTGAAACCGTTTCGGATATCGATGTGAAGTTATTTATAACATCCTGTTATAAATTTATAATTTTCTTTATCCGAAACTATTTTTCAGCAAATGCCGGCAATGGTATGATTGTTGTATGCGATAATTCGACGCATTTCAGGAAAATCTTATTTATTAGGAAAATGTAATGAATGTAAAACCAACCTATGAATCGTTGGAAAAAAGAGTTCAAGATTTGGAGCAGATTGAATTCAAGTTGAAAAAAGAGATAGCACACCTTAGAGAAAGTGAATATCGACATCGGATGAAGCTGAACAACATCCTGTCGCCGCAGGAAGATGTGGCCGGGCTGAATCTATCCGATATGGTGGATATGAGTTCGATTCAATCCATTATGGATGATTTTTTCAAAATTTCGCATATTGGAGTCGGTATTACCGATATGAATGGCACGGTTCTGGCTGCTTCCGGACTGCAAGATATCTGCGCATGTTCTTATTGTATTCCTGCTGAAATCCCGCCGAATTGCCCGGAAAGCGATATTCAATTATCCAATGGGGTAGATCCGAGTCTATGCAGCTATAATTATTGTAAAAAAAATACATGGAATGAGACTGTCCCTATCTCGGTGGGTGGTAAACACCTGGGCAATTTGTTTCTGAATCAGTTTATTTCGGATGAATTCTCAGCTATGGATATGTTACACTCTCAAGACCATCCGGATGAATTCCATGAAGAAAAAAAATTATCTCCCGTTAAAGAAAAAACATCTCTTTGCGATTCGGAAACTGTCCGTACAGCCATGATTTTTTTTTCCAATATCATTCATCTGATTTCAGAGGTAAGCTTTGGCAATCTGACGTTGACGCAAGCCTTGATGGAACGGGACACTTATTACAATTCACTGTTGGGAAGCGAGAGAAACCTCAGTATCACATTGAAATCCATCGGCGATGCGGTGATGACAACCGATGAGGCTGGCAACATAACCCGGATGAACCCTGTCGCCGAGAGGTTGACCGGTTGGCATGAACGGGATGTATTGGGCAAACCGATGGAAACGGTATTCACGATCATCCGGGAAGCCACGCGCATGCCTGCTGAGAGTCCTGTCAATAAATCTCTGGAAGAAGCGGTGATTGTGGAACTTGCCTGTGACACCCTGCTGATATCGAGAGATGGAAAAGAAATTCCTATTGCCGATAGCTGTGCGCCCATTATCGACGATTACGGGGATGTGACCGGTGCGGTACTGGTTTTCCGTGATCAGACCGATGAGCGTTCCGCCAAGAAATCTCTGGAAGAAAGCCAGGAAAGGTTTCGAGCGCTTCATAATGCATCTTTTGGCGGTATATTCATCCATGACCAGGGGATGATTATAGACTGCAATCAAGGGTTGTCCGATATGACCGGATTCAACAGAGAAGAGCTTATTGGGATGAGTGGATTGGGGCTCATTGTTCCCGAATATCGTGAAACGGTACTGCAGAAAATTCTCAGCGGGTTTGACCAATCCTATGAAGCTGAAGGGATTCGTAAAGACAGAACGATATATCCACTCGATATCCGTGGGAAAAAAATCCCGTATCAGGGACGTTCCGTACAGGTAACCGAATTCAGGGACATCACCCGGCGTAAAAAAGCCGAAGAAGCGTTGTATCAGGCCAATGAGATGCTGGAGCAACGGATACAGGAGCGAACCCGGGAATTGGAAAAACTCCATGCGCAGATGATCATTCAGGAAAAGATGGCATCCGTCGGACAACTGGCCGCAGGAATCGCCCATGAGCTGAACAACCCCCTCAATTTCGTTTCCATGAATTTCGTCACTCTGTCCGAATATTTCGAGGATATCGTCGATATGCTCAAAATGTATCGACGACTGGCCGCTGTTATAGACAACAAGAATCCATCCTTGCCAGAATCCATAATGGTTCGAGATAGAGAAGCCGTACTCAAACTCGATTTCATTCTGGAGGATATCCCAATCCTTTTCAAGGAATCTGGCAGTGGTTTCGAGCGGATTGGCCGGATCATCCAGAGTATGCGCGATTTCTCAAATACAGACCGAACCGGGGAGTTGATGGCGTTCAACATCGATGCCTGCATCGAAGATACCTTGGTGATCGTCAGAAACGAATACAAATATATTGCCGATGTCACGACGGATTTGGGGGGATTGCCGGAAGTCCGCTGTCTGCCCGAGCTACTCAATCAGGTATTCCTGAATCTGATCGTCAATAGCGCCCAAGCCATCAAAACGATGAATCGTTCGGAAATGGGGCGAATCGCTATCCGGACCTGGCAGGATGAAACAAATGTGTATTGCGAGATAGCGGACGACGGGCCCGGCATTCCTGCCGATATCCGAACCCGGATATTCGAACCGTTCTTTACCACCAAACCGCCCGGTCAGGGAACGGGCTTGGGATTGAGTATCTGCTATGATATCATTGTGGAAAAACATCAGGGGGACTTGGCTGTGCAATGTCCTGAATCCGGTGGCGCGGTTTTTTCAATTCGTGTGCCAAAAAATCTGTGATCATCTCCATGTCCGGTAGCCTGTAGACAGATAGGATGTAAGAAATTTAAAGGTAACTCACAGTAATAATATTTAATGAATCAAAGACAAAATTATACTGGTATAGGAATTCCGAATTTATGAAAATCATTCCGATCGTGGGAAAAAACAATGTCTACACTTCCAATGTTTATATGGTGACGGGGGACTGGAAACGGATCGAGGATCAAAACACCCTTGTGGATGTGGGCAACGATCCCTCAATTGTCGAAATCATAGGAAAAATGAATGGCGGTGCCGGGAAGAAAAAGGTCGATCAAGTTGTTTTGACACACAGTCATTATGATCATACCAGCAATCTGCCACTGATCAAGGCGGCTTTTCATCCAACCGTCTATGCGTTTTCCCCTTTTATGGAAGGGGTGGATCACGTATTGAAAAACGGCGATTTCCTTCATATGGGAGACCAGGATTTCGAAGTGCTTCACACCCCCGGTCATTCAAGCGATTCCATCTGTCTTTATAACAAGGATCACGGAGACTTGTTCGTCGGTGATACACCGGTCGTGATTCGATCCGTGAACAGTGCTTATGAGGATGCATTTTACCAGGCCATGACCATGCTCTGCCGAAGGGATGTAAAAACCATATATTTCGGTCATGGTGAGCCGATGGTTGAAAGCGCACTGGATGTACTCCGGACATCACTGCAATATGTACGCAAAAGTATGTTGAACGCAACCGGTCTGAATGATTGATGATGGGTTGTTGGACCTTGACGATATTCTCATACCGATTTGCAATCACAATGAAATCATTTGTCAATATGATATTTCTTGATAGAATATTATGTCGATAACATTGTGAACTTGCTTTATAGCCATTTACAGAAAAAAGAGAGGATTTGCATCATGACAGAGCGTACATCAGAAAATGTGGTCAAGCACCCCATGATTGACCCGATAACCGCCACACGCATGAGGAAGGGAAAAATCGTCACGGCTGAAGAAGCGGTAAGTCTCATCCGTGACGGTGACACCGTCGTGACGGAAGGTTTTATGGGCGCCGCTTGTGCGGAGGAGCTTGCCATTGCTCTTAAAGAGCGTTTTCTGAACACCGGGGCACCCAAAAATTTAACTTTCGTCTATCCGGCAGGCCCGGGAGACGGAAAAGATAAAGGGTTGAATCATCTTGCGCTGGAAGGATTGGTGGGGAGAATTATCTGCGGTCATACCGGGTTGACGCCAGGTTTCGGTAAATTGGTTCATGCCAATAAAATACTTGCCTACAACATTCCCATGGGACCTCTGGTTCAACTTTACAGGGACATTGCCGCGGGCAAGCCCGGAAACCTGACGCATGTGGGGCTTGGAACCTTCATCGATCCCAGGATTGAGGGCGGCAAGCTCAACGAACTTACCAAAACACAGGGTGCGGATATTGTCTCACTGATGACCGTCGATGGAAAGGACTATCTCTTCTATAAAGCTTTTCCGCTGAATGTCGCTTTTATCAGAGGAACGACGGCGGACCCGGACGGCAATATCACCATGGAAAAAGAGGCGATGACCCTCGAGGCTCTTTCCGCGGCAATGGCTGTTAAAAATTCCAATGGTGTCGTGATCGTTCAGGTGGAACGGATCGCCGAAAGCGGAACCCTCAATCCCCGTCAGGTCAAAGTTCCTGGAATCATGGTCGACTGCGTTGTCGTGTCCAGGCCCGAAAATCATTGGCAGACGTTCGGTGAACCGTATAGTCCGGCATTCAGTTGTGAAATCAGAATGCCCATGCAATCCATCCCCCCACTGGAAATGAGTGTCCGCAAACTCGTTGTCAGACGTGCCGCGTTCGAACTCAAGCCGAACAGTATCGTCAATCTGGGTATCGGTATACCCGAAGGCGTTTCCGGGGTTGCATACGAAGAAAAAATTCTGGAGCATGTCACCCTTACGGCGGAATCCGGCATGATCGGCGGGCTTCCGATGACGGGATTGAATTTCGGGGCCGGTGTCAATATCGATGCTTTGATCGATGAGCCCTATCAGTTCGATTTCTACGATGGGGGAGGTCTCGATCTGGCATTTCTCGGTGCAGCAGAAATAGATGAAGAAGGGAATGTCAATGAGAGTAAGTTCGGGCCCCGGTACACGGGCACCGGAGGCTTTATCGACATCAGCCAAAATGCCAAAAAAGTGTGTTTTGTCGGCCTGTTTACCGCCGGAGGACTCAAGACCTCCGTTGAAAACGGCAAGCTGCGGATCGATCAGGAAGGCAAAAACAAGAAGTTTGTCAAGCATGTGGAACAGATGACCTTCGGTGGCCGACACGCGGCAAAGATGAAAAAATCGGTACTCTATATCACCGAGCGCTGTGTGTTTTCCTTATGCGATGAGGGGATAGAACTTATCGAAATCGCACCAGGAATCGATCTGGAAACCCAGATTCTGGCTCTCATGGATTTCAAGCCCATCCTGCGCAGGCCGCCGAAACTCATGGATTCGAGAATTTTCAGGAATCGTCCCATGGGAATCAGCGCCGACCTCCTGACCATTCCGATGGAGGATCGTTTCGTCTATCATCCGGACGATAATATTTTCTTTATCAATCTTGAAAAATATTATGTTAAAACCAGTGAGGACATCCGGCGGATGAACGAAGTGGTGATGGGGATTCTTGAGCCCATTGGGAAAAAGGTACACACCATTGCCAACTATGACAATTTCAATGTTTCCCCGCATCTTATAGACGAATATACGGAAATGGTTCGGAATGTGGCTTTCCACTACGAGAGTGTCACCCGTTATACGACCAGTACGTTCCTGAGGATGAAGCTGGGGAATAAACTTCAGAAACGCGGGGTGGCTCCGCATATTTTCGAAAGCAGAGATGAGGCCAGAAGGGCATTGACCGGAGGATGATCGGTGGGTGCTTTCGATAAAATCTGATTTATGTGAATTAAACACAATCGCGGACCGCTCTGGAAATATCCCATCAAAGGTATGGGACGTATTTATTTGGAAAGGAGAAATGTGTGAAAACATCGTTATATTGGGCAGACAGTTATTTGATCAAGCGCCGGACAGCCGCAGCGGCCATCCAGATGATCCGTTCGGGACAGCGGATTTTTATCGGGTCAGCCTGCGGGGAACCCCAGGAACTCGTGCGGGCACTCAACGACATGGGGAAAGGATTGACAGGGTTGGAGATTGTCCGCTTGATGAGTTTTGAAACGCCGGCCATGGCGGATATCTCCCGTAAAGCGGAGATGTTCAGCCGTAATATTCGAAATATTTATCTCGGGGCGGCCAGGGCCGGATCCATGATCCCGAACCGTCAGTTCATTACCCCACTCAACCTGTCTGAAGTGCCGGATCTGTTTTTGAGCCGGAAGCTTCCGATCGATATTGCGCTGATCCAGACGAGTCCGCCGGATGATTTTGGGTGGATGAGTCTGGGAGTGTCTGTGGATGTAACGTTGGCGGCAGCCAACTCTGCAAATATGGTCATCGCTCAGGTGAATCCCCGAATGCCTCGCGTGCTGGGCCATAGTTTCATCCATATGAACGACGTGGATGCCATCGTGGAACATGAAGAAGATGTGATTGCCGTCCCCCCGCAACCCCTCTCAGACGCCGCATCCCGTATCGGGGAGCATATCGCCCGGCTGATCGAGGACGGTGCAACCCTTCAAATCGGGCTGGACGCCGCTTCCCAGGCGGCTCTGAACGCGCTGGCCGATAAAAACGATCTTGGAATTCACTCTCAGTACATCACCGATGATATCATGCATCTTTACTCCATGGGGGTTATCAACAACCGAAAAAAAGGGCTCAACGATGGAAAAATCGTTGCATCGGCCGCTATCGGATCGGCAAACCTTTATGAATTCATCAATGACAATCCGGCCGTGGATTTTTATCCTTCCAATTATGTCAACGACCCTTTCATCATCAGCCAACATCATCGGATGATATCGATGAATACCGCTCGGTCTATCGATCTGAGCGGTCAGATAACGGCTGAGACCTCGGCACGTACCTATTTCACGGGGATAACGGGGATTCTTGACTTTGTCCGGGGTACCCGACGTGCGGCGGAGGGAAAATCGATTATGATTCTGATGAGTACTTCCGAGGATGGCCGCCAGAGTCGAATTGTTGCCAACCTCGAGGATGCGGCCTGCGTGGTGCCGAGGGGGGATGTCCAATATGTGGTAACCGAATACGGAGTTGTCAATCTTTTTGGCAAAAGCCTTCAGGAGCGGGCGATGGCCATGATTGAAATCGCTCATCCAGATTTTCGGCAACAGCTTTTCGATGCGGCGAAAGAAAGAGGACTCATCGGGTCCGATCGATCTTTAGGGGAAGCGGCCCATGCCGTATATCCGGTCTGGATGGAAGAAGTCATGGAAACAGACGGCATTTCCGTTACCATCCGTCCCTCCAAACCGGTCGATGACCGACGTATTCAAGAAC
The DNA here is from genome assembly GCA_964418135.1 of uncultured Desulfobacterales bacterium. Classification (GTDB taxonomy): domain Bacteria; phylum Desulfobacterota; class Desulfobacteria; order Desulfobacterales; family Desulfatirhabdiaceae; genus RAAP-1. The sequence continues at coordinate 3,915 of CAYQKZ010000019.1, read as the reverse complement.
ATTACTACGGACTTGAGAAAGACGATATTCTTTCCCGGTTTTTTCATGAAAAAACCATTTTTGGCCGCTCCGAAACGGAGCAGAGAAGCAAAACCGACTATATCAAGGATCTGACGATTCTTGCGCTGGTAGGAGAATTTGGTTTCGGCCGGGTGATAGCTGTCGGGGAAAGCAGGTACCTGGCTGAATCGAATGTGGCGGAGGTGGCGTTTTCCGTCAACAGAAACTATCAGGGTAAAGGAATCGCCCGGCGAATTATGGCGAAACTGGCCAAAGCCGCCAAGGAAAACGGGATTGCAGGGCTGCTTGCCTACACGGAACTTCACAATAAAAAAATGATCAATTTGTTTAAATCCCTCCCGTATCCGGTGAAAAGTCAGTATGTACCCGAAGGGCTCAAACTTGAATGCCGTTTCGATGAGCCAGAGCCGCAAACAACATCTGGTCAAGCCACTGAATGAGGAGCCTTGTTCAGTGTTTCGGCCATATTGCGATATTCCACTTCGACCCTCCCCTCTGGGGGAGGGAGCAACAGGAATGTGCAGATGTGGACGAAGATAGAACCAAACCCGAAAAAATAGATATCTGTCTTTATTTTATTCTCGCTTCCATCGCGATAATTTCTGAAAAGCCTGATCTGCGGCTTCAAGCAGGACTTCCAGTTTTACCGGTTTTATGAAATAGTCTTCAAAACCCGCCTGCCTGCAATCGAAAACCTCGAACGTACTTGGGAAGCCGGTAACTGCATAAATGATACTGAGCGGATTGTCTTTTCGAATATGGCGACATAGCTCGATTCCGTTCATACCGGGAAGGTTCAGATCCAGAAAATACACCATATATTTGTATGTCTTTACCAATGTCAGCGCTTCTTCGGCACTTTCAGCGGTCTGAACTTCATACCCGGCTCTGGAGAAGGCCTGTGTCATCAGTTTCAGTATCGGTACTTCATCGTCAACCAGAAATATTCGTTTTTCCATTGTAGACCCTTTCTTTCTGGGGGGGGAAATCATGTATGATTTATGAGAGTTTATCGTGAAAGCTGTAATTTCTGAATTTATCAGCGTCCAACAGCATGGTCCAGTTCCGCCACCTGCTGATGATACTGATAGGCGGCCTGAACCAGGTTGCTCTTGGCCTGCGTGAGGGCCAGTTCCGCATCACTGTATTCGATGGCATTTCCCACCCCGTTCCGGTATCTGCCGTCTGCCAGGTCCATATTTTCCTGGGCCTGTTTCACTGCCTGCTCGGAAGTGCCAATGGCTTCAATGGCAGTATTCAATCCAAGATAGGCAACGGAAACTTCATTCAAAATAATGAGTTCGGCCTGTTTCAGTTTGGCCGTCAGTTTATCTGTCTCTGCCCGATATTCGGCAATTTTCCCCTGGGTTCTGAAGCCGGTAAACAGCGGCCAGGAGAGATTCACGCCCACCAGCCAGTAGTCTTCCAGGGGAAATTCCTTGTTCTCCCAACTGCCCGATGCGTTTGCCGTAATCGAAGGCCAGCGGCTTCCTTCCGAAGATGTCCGCATGGCCTCAGCCGCCTTGATCTGATCTTTAATCCCGGAAATTTCCGGTCTGCGTTCTTTGGCTTCCTGAATCAGGATGGCTACATCCGTGGGCTCTGTTGCGGTCTGAATCGGAACATCGGCCAGTTCATAAGGGCCTGATACCGGAGGCCCACCCAGAAGGGTTTCCAGTTCATAACGGGAGGATTGCAGCGCGAATTCCGTGCGAATCAGGGTTAACCGGCTGCTGGCATATTCCGTTTCGCTCTTGGTCACATCGATTTTGGGCCGGATACCGGCCTGATAAAACGCACGGGCCTGATTGAGATGTTCTTCCTGTATGCGGATGGATTCCTGACTGACTTTAACCAGGTTCTGACGCTTCAAAATCTCAAAGTAGACTTTTTTGGTATCTCGTACCGTGTCGGCAACGGTTTTGGCCACTGCTTTTTCACCAGCCGAAAGACTGTACCGGCTTGAATCGACTATCCCGGAAGTCTGCCCAAAATCATACAGATACTGTGATACGGAAACCCCTGCCTGATAATAGTCATACTGGCCCCGAAAGTCTTTTCCGGTGAATACGTTGGTGTTCCACTGGTTCAATCGGGAATACCCGGTTACAGCCGATACCTGGGGATAATAGGCGGATGTCGCCTGGGTAACTCGGGCACGGGAGGCTTCGACTTCCTGCTGATAATAAGTAATGGTGGGATTCTTGCGAACAGCGGTTTCAACAATCTGATCCAGCGTCAGCACATTTTCCTCGGCAGCGGTGGAGAATACGCACGAAACCATCAGAATCATCAAAGCAACGGCCACACGAATGGGCCAAATATTCATCGGGTACATCCTCCTTTATCAACAATACACGATAACCATGAAATAAAATCGTTTCAACTCATATGCCGGAAAGCCATTGCCTGACCAGCGCCGCCTTTGTGTTGGCGCGGAACAGGATATCTTTCAGGTTCATTGTCAGCAGGCATCGATCTTCCATGACAAGTCGGCCGTTGATGATCGTATGGCAGACATCGGCCCCACCGGCTGCATACACCAGATGAGAATAAGGATTATACATGGGGGTCAGATGCGGTTTGCGGGTGTCCAACACGATGATGTCGGCTTTTTTCCCGGGTTCCAGAGATCCGGTGATATCCCCGAAACCCAGGGCTTTGGCACCTTCGCAGGTGGCCATTTTCAGGACGGTGACGGCGTCCAGAGCGGTTGGATCGTTCTGTGCGATTTTCTGGAGCTTGGCGGCCGAATCCATTTCCAGAAACATGTCCAGGTTGTTGTTGGAAGCACAGCCATCTGTTCCCAACCCCACCGTTACGCCGTTAGCGATCAGCCGGGAGACCGGAGCGATACCGGATGCCAGTTTCATGTTGCTTTCGGGGTTGGTGACAACGTTCACCCGGTGTCGGACGATGCGGTCGATTTCCGAATCATCCAGATGAACACAGTGATCGGCGATGATATGCGGTCCCAGAATGCCGAGGGATTCCAGATGTTCGAAGGGTTTTTTTCCGTATTTTTCCTGGAGTTCCGTCAGTTCGTGAAGGGTTTCGGCCACATGAACGACCAGCGGCACACTGTGCTTTCGGGCCATGGCATCGGCGGTTTTCAGAAGCTCCGGACTGCACGTATACAGCGCATGGGCTTCAACGGCGATGGACACCAGCGGATCGGCTTTCCATTTGTGAATCAGTCGTTCGGTATATTCGAAGCCTTTTTCAATCGGTCCGTAATTGGGAGAGGGAAAATCATAGAGTACCTCACCGACCAGACAGCGCATGCCCGATTCCGATGCGGCTCTGGCCACTTCGTCTTCGAAGAGATACATATCGCAGAATGTCGTGGTGCCGGACAGGATCATTTCCGCACAGGCCAAAACGGACCCGGTATAGACAAAATCGGCATCCATCCGGCTTTCGGCGGGGAAAATATAGCCGGTAAGCCATTCCATCAAAGGCAGATCATCGGCAAGCCCTCTGAAAAGGGTCATGGCGGCATGGGTGTGGCCATTGACAAGACCGGGCAGAATGATACCGCCATGCGCATCGATGATTTTGGAAGCGACAACGGGGGAGGCGGGCCCTGAGCCGATGTCGCAGATTACATCTCCTCGAATGGTGATGTATCCATTTTCGATGCATGTCAGCCTCGGGTCCATCGTCAGAATGATGCCATTTTGAATCAGGATGTCACATGTTTCCATTTGGATTGTATTCTCTGCCTGTTATTGCCGGTGAAAAGATTTTCCTAGAGCGGTGGGTGCGGCACCCGAAAAAAAACGAAAGAGTGAAGACAACCGGGGCCTTCCCTGTGCCCAGATTCGGACCGGTTCCTGCTGTGCGGCGGACATGAGGATCAGAACAAAAATCATCAGCGGAAACGGTGCAGTC